>JAZFVY010000250.1:0-5671 GCA_036447975.1 Desulfobacterales bacterium | reverse complement strand
ATGTTTTGCAAACAAAATTCATCTATTGAAGCTGCCTTAAAAAAAGCAGAGGGATCGACAGCTTTTGAGTTGATGCATAAAATTTTGGACCCTGTTTGGAATGAGGTTTTCCGTGTTTTAAAATATGGAGGATTGGCCTGTATCAACATTGGAGATGCTACAAGGACGATCAATGGAAACTTTGCGTTATATCCCAACCATATGAGAATTTTGCAATGCCTTTTGGGGATCGGGTTTACGGCATTGCCGGATATTCTATGGAGGAAACAAACAAACGCTCCAAACAAATTTATGGGTTCCGGTATGTTGCCGGCAGGCGCTTATGTGACTTTGGAACATGAGTATATTCTGATAGTGAGAAAAGGACCAAACCGAGAGTTCAAAAAAGAAGAAGATAAAAAGAACAGGCGTGAAAGTGCTATTTTTTGGGAAGAGAGAAATGTATTTTATTCAGATATATGGTTTGACATCAAAGGCACTATACAAACCTTAAATAACAAGAAAGCCCGTTTAAGAAGTGCGGCATATCCATTTGAAATAGCTTACAGATTAATAAACATGTACTCCGCCAAAGGAGATATGGTTCTTGACCCCTTTTTAGGTACTGGAACGACCACTTTTGCGGCCATGGCATCTCTGAGAAATAGCATTGGATATGAAATTGATGCCACATTACAAGATACAATTTGTGAAATGAAGAATGAAATCGTGCAATTATCTAACGAATATATACAAAACAGACTTATAAGGCATATCGATTTTGTGATTAAACGGATTAAAGAAAAAGGGGCTTTCAAGTACAAAAACAAATTTTACGGCTTTCCGGTAATGACTTCTCAGGAGAGGGAAATAATTATAAATGAACTAATAAACTTTGACGACATTGGCGCCGATACATTTGAAGTAAAATACAGTGAAAAACCTCAAAAGGAGTTCTGTAAAGATTGGTCAATTGAAAATTAATATTTTAACCTACTTAATAGAGCCAATAACTCATAACGCCGGTGTAACAGGGGATACTATTATCGCTGGGGACGAGGCGTGATAATTACATCGATCCGCCGGTTAATAGCCCGCCCTTCCACGGTTCGGTTCGATGCTAAAGGACGCTTGGAACCATACCCGACAGCGGTGATCTTCTCCATTGTTAGGGTCCCGTTCGCTACTAAATACGAGCGCACGGCTTCGGCCCGTTTCTGTGATAGGTGCTCGTTCCGCATCTCGAAGCCTGTGGTATCCGTATGACCTTCAATGACGATATCAGGCTCACCAAATGTGCGAATGGCCCGCTGAACCTGATTGAGCCGTGAATAATTATTCGGCATGATGACATGTTTGCCAACGGGAAATTGAATAGCCTTCAATCGGATTACCAGGTCGGTGCCTTGCCTGTAAACCTCTGCCTCATCCGGGTTGAAGATATGGCGCACCTCGTTGAACAATTGATTGAACCGCTTTTCTGCGGTCAACTGTTCCCTTGCAGCCTGTTCCTCCCGTGTCCGCCCCTCTAAGGAGGCAATCTGTTTTTTCATGGCTTCGATTTCTGCCTGCCGGGTCATAACTTGATCCTTCAAGAATTGATGATTAGCCTGTAGTGTGGTAATCGAACCGAGTATATTTTCGACCTGTGTGTCCATAGCCTTGTCACGCATATCAGGCGCAGAAAGCCTGTCTGCCGTCTTATGCAGCATTTCTTCCACCCAAAGCGTAATGTCCTCCGGCAGCATCGTTTGAATCGTTTGGCTCTGCAGTGTCACCTGAAGAACTCGCCCCGCCTGAAATAGCGCATCGCTGGCCATGCTGTGCATCTTCACTTTTTGGTAAGGATGTTCGGTAATGAATGCATCAACTTCTGCCAATCTCTTTTTCGCCTCTGCGTACATCTTTGGCGCGGTTTTCTGTGCACCCTTGTTTTCCGCTTGCTTGATCAGCTTACGCGCCTCGCCGAGGGTCTGATCCTTGATTGCTCGCAACTCAAGTTGGCGAAAACTTTCGGCCACCTTTGGCTGATTCTTTTTAGCTCGACTCAGCCTGCCGTTTTCAACCGCTTTTGTGAGTTCAAGGAATTGTTTCTCCACTTCCGCATAATCCGCTCCGAAGTTGGTAGCGCCGGCAGCGCGGGCAAGGTTACGAGCTTTTATGAGATCGGGTAATACTTTTCTCGCTCGTTTGGACACTTCTTCAGCAAGCTTGAGTTGGACTCGTCCTTTAGTGATCTTCTCTAGAATGACCGAGGGGTTATCCCCACTATCCAGCACTTTTTTAGATTCATTGAGGAAGGCCTCGGCACTAGCAAAGGTTGCTGGCGCCAAGACATTGAGTTGATTATTGCGGGCGTTGCCAATGTCTTTGTCCAGGCGGTTAACCTGCTCCATTGGATCTCCCAGCGATACAACCGGTTTCACCTTCGGTGAGCTTCCTGCACAACTAGCCAGAAAGCACACTGCGCCTATTACTGCCAAGATTCCAATGTTTTTTCTGATAACCATCTTCTTGCTCCTTTCCTTTATTGTGCACGGCTTTCGTTTTGATGAAAAAGCCGAATTTCCCTAAATTCGGATAAATCACACCATATGGAGGCATCCGTTTTCGATAACAATTAAAAGCATATAATATTACTAAAGGTAAACCAGGATGTCAACTGTCACTTTTCCTGCGACATTGTTGTCAATTTAAATTATTAAAATACAGCACATTTTGCATAACGCCCCTTCTCCTACAGGTCCCATATATTGTTACATTATCAAATTTTGTGTCAATTGCATATTGACATTTAATCCGCCGGTCTTAACTTGTTCTTCAATGGTTTTTCACCCCAACTGATTGTATTTTGAAAAGAATGTGGCTTTGATGTGGTTAACAATGAAAGAGAATTCACCCATAGGTACGCCAAATAAGAATCTGGTATCTCGGATCACAACTGCTATAATGGTTTTGTTGGTTTTGGGCCTTCCCCTTTATGAGGGGCTCACATTTGCTAGGCCGGAGCCGGAAGAACCTGTTCCGAGTAAAACTGAGACCATACCGGAAAAAATCCTGCCGGAAAAAACCATGCCTTTGGTTCAAGGCATAGAAGCTGAACGTTTATACCATTCTATCATAATTGAGGCCGCTAACCGCTACCAAGTTGATCCTGCAATCGTAAAAGCTATTATTATGGCAGAGTCCAGTTATAACCCCAAAGCAGTTTCCAAAAAGGGGGCAAAGGGTCTCATGCAGTTGATGCCGAAGACCGCTGCTGAACTGGGAGTAAAAGACAGTTTCAATCCGGTTTGCAATATCAACGGAGGTGTGCAGTACTACAAGAAAATGTTGAATCAATTTAACGGGGATGTCAAACTAGCCCTGGCAGCCTATAATGCCGGTTCTCGGAAGGTTAAAAAATATCAGGGAATTCCTCCCTTCAAGGCGACCCGCTATTATATCAAAAAGGTCTTTAAGTATTATCAATACTACAAGAAGCAGGTTGATATCAAAAGGGCCTAAACCTAATTTCTTATAACAGAAATATATAAATAATTGAACGTTCTGCCCTCACATCCCGCCAACCTTAATATACCTTTCGGCGGGAAAAACCCTTGCCAAGGACATTGAAGGTGTTTTCGGTAATGCAAAATGCATCCTGATCAATGACAGCGCTCAAAGTCGATCCCCTCGTATGCCCAAAATCCCAACATTTCAGCCGTTCGGAGAAAAATGCTTTCTTGACAATACAACCGGTATCCGGTATCTAAATCCAACGTCAGTTCCCGCAGCATGGTTGCTGCTTGATATCCAGCCCTACTACATATTGGAATGCTTCCTGCTACGGCACACAGCTTTATATTTTCCCTTATTCCGAGCTCAAAAAATGGAATTCTCATCACTCATAACTTGCTTGTAGGAGGTTCTCACCAATGGCTGAAGGCAGGATTAAATGGTTTATCGAAAAGAAAGGTTGCGGATTTATCGAAACCGATGAAACCGTAGATATCTTCTTTCATACTTCCTGTGTTGCCGATCATGGCCATTTCGGTCTGCAAAAGCAAGACCACGTCTCGTTTGACGTTAAAACAACCTCCCGTGGACCACAAGCAGTCAATGTAAAACCAGTATAACTTTACTGCTTTAATTCTTATACCCCAAATTGAGGGTTAAGGTAGCGTTTTATAGCTCTGTTTTTTAGGGAGGTGCACATTGTTAGAAAAATATTTTATTTATCGTGACATCAAATCTGGAAATTTGACTATTGAAGAAAGTGCGGTCGTAGATCCAATACCGCGAGGAAGCGATGTCAACCACCTTTCGGATGATGTTTTTAACCTGGTTTACTCCGTCACATATAGTAAAGAAAAGATCGATTCGGCTATTGGAAACGGGAAATCAAGTTTGATCGCTACCATCCGAAACCGTAACTTCTTCCCGATCAAAATACATTGCGAAGCCATTGCAGACGCGATTATCCGGATCTTTAACAACAACGAAACTTCTGAAGAGCTTTTCTTTGATGCGAGGGACCTATTCATTCAGCCCCAAGAAGAATGAATGCGGTTGTCAGACCCGTTAGATACCGGTCTGCGGCGAATTAATCATTGGCTTTTTCCGACCTCAAATGCTTTTCCGATAAATGCACCGATGTTGTGATATTGTCGGACTTCAGGGCTGAAGACAATGGGACGAATTTTTTCGATATCCGCCTTGCCCTCATCAGTCAACATACTTTCTTCTATCTTGACATCTAAAATCTCGCCAATAAAATGGGTATGCAAACCTATTTCATAATGATGAATCACCTTGCACTCCAAAATCATGGGGAACTCTCCCACATACGGTGCATCGACAAGTTCTGAATTCCAGATAACCTTGTAACCCATTTATTTGGCTTTTTAGTCAAAATTGGTACACAAAATAAATCTAACGTGGGCATAACCTGCTGAGATAAAGCGCAGCGAAATCTCAGTCAGGGTTCATGCCATGGTTATTTTCTCTTGACATATTGGTTAATTGCAATTAATAATTATTTTACAATAAACTTCCCCTGAGGTTTCGACCCAGGGCGCGGGGCCGCTTCGGTGGCCCCTGCTTTTTTATAGTGTGTAAGTATGCGAACTTACATTTATATTGACGGATTCAATTTTTATTATGGAGCTGTAAAAGACACGCCATATAAGTGGTTGAATTTCAATAAATTGTTCGAGTATTTACTCGACTCATCTCACCAAATCATTTCCATCAAGTATTTCACAGCGATAGTGACGGGTAAAATTGACCCCGGCCAACCAGTAAGGCAAAAAACGTATATAAGAGCACTTAAAAAGTATATTCCAGAAATTTCAGTTTATTACGGCAAGTTTCTAAGTTACAATGTCTTTAAGCCGTTGGCCTATCCAATCGATAAAAACCTTTTCGGAAAAAATATTAAGTTTGTAAATGTAATCAAGACCGAAGAAAAAGGGTCTGATGTCAACCTTGCGGTGCAGCTATTAAATGATGCCTGGCTTGATCTTCATGATTGTGCTGTAATTGTGTCCAATGATAGCGACCTGTCCGAATCACTTAGGCTTTTAAAGGAACTGCATAACAAGAAAATAGGGTTAATCACTCCTGGAAAAACACACCCGTCAAGAGAACTTTTAAAATATTCGGATTTTACCAAGCGAGTAAGAAAAGGTGTTTTAGCCGCATCTCAATT
>JAZFVY010000249.1:0-3725 GCA_036447975.1 Desulfobacterales bacterium | reverse complement strand
TCTTTGCTCACGGAAAATGCAACCTCTGCTATATTATTGGCCTGATCCAGAAGATATTCTCCCACCGCAACGACCCTGCCAAAACCAAATTCTCCCACAACAGCCAGAAGTGTCAAATTCTTGATATAGTCGATCTGATACATACTCTCCATATCGTCACGAACAAACCTTGTCCTTACCTTAAAAAATCTGGAATATATATCATTCTTATCCTGGTTGTAAAAGTGTTCCTGGATCCTTCTCTCATCCACCGGTTTTGCCGGCCGTATCGTTATCAACTCACCGTCAATCTTCCTGGTCTCTTCCATTTTGATGGGATATATGCCGTGCACCGATTCCGACAGTGTTCGTTCGGCGCCCAGCAGCCCCATTTCCCTGGCCTCAAAAAAGAGCTCATCCCGAAAGTCAGGGTGGGCAATGCTGATCATGGCCATGGCCCGTTCCTGAAGGCTCTTCCCCAACAGGTTGACAGCCCCGTATTCAGTGACCACGTATTGAACGTCACCCCTTGGAACTACGATGGCTGTGTCATCCAACATCGGAACAATGCGACTCTTTTTACCATCAATGTTTGTTGAAGTGAGCATCAGGATCGATTTACCCTCTTCAGACTGGGACGACCCTCTGATAAAGTCGAGCATGCCTGTTACACCGGAAAAATGGTTGAAAGAGAGCGCGTCGGCAGCGACCTGGCCGGTGAGATCCATGGTCATGGCCACGTTCATGGATAACATTTTGTTGTGACGGGAAATAATGCCGGGATCATTTACATAATCTGAAGGATGAAACTCAATGGAGGGATTATCATCCAGAAATTCGTAAAGGTCATTAGTCCCGATGGCACTGCTTGCCACCAGCTTCCCCGCGTTGAATCCTTTTTCCCGGTTCGTAATAACCCCCATTGAAACAAGGCGCATGATATCGTTGGTGAGGAACTGGGTGTGAACACCAAGATCATTTTTGTCAGAAAGTGCTAAAAGAATTGACTGGGGGGTTGTACCCGGGCTGATCTGTATGGTTGAACCGTCGTCAACAAGCCGTGCAATAAGCCGGCCGATAAGATTGGCAGGCTCTAGTTCCGGAAGCTCACCAACGGTAAGAAGCTCCTCTTCGTGTTCAACAATCACGTCCACGTCGTTTACATGAATAAAACTTCGGCCCAGGACCCTGGGCATCCGTGAATTGACCTGTGCAATAACAAGATCGGCGGACATGGCGGCCGACAGGGTTATATCCACCGAAATCCCCAGGCTCATCCATCCAAAGTCATCCGGAGGAGATACCTGAATAAGGGCTGCATGTAAGGGAAGTCGTCTGCTTTCAAAGAGTTTGGGCACTGCCGAAAGGTTCATGGGCGTTATAAAGCGTTTGTTTTTTGCAATGCTCTTCGGTTTGGCGGAACCCAGATAAAAAGATCTGATATTAAAGATCTGGTCCCGTGTTTCATCTGCTATCAGAGTCAGCGGCGTGCTTTCAAGACTAAGCAGGCGGATAATCTCAAGGTCCGTAAAGTTGCCTGAGGCTTCCGCAAGTTTCCTCATCAGATATTGGGGCTCTCCGCAGGAAGAACCGATAAAGACCCTTTGGCCTGCCTTAAGCATGCTTATTGCTTTTTGCCCTGTACGCTTCATCTCGACATAATTGTCAGCCCAATAGGTTGTAACAGCCATGATTTTCCCCTTGTTATTGGAGATTAGCGGATTTCGAATTATTGAACTAAAAAGCAGAGTTTTCGGATAAGCGCTAGTTAACTTATCCACTAATTATTATCAAGAGCAAGATAGATGGTGGGAAAGAATTTCTTGACCGTTTGAATCTTCTTGTGTAATTTTTACGATACCTGAACCATTCCATATATCTTTCCCCAAAAAAAGTTTTTTACTGGCCAAGGAGCGAAAGTGTTCAAATTTCTTCATGCCGCTGATATTCATCTGGACAGCCCTTTGCAAAAGCTCGAGCAATATGAGGGGGCTCCTGTCCGAGAATTGCGACAGGCCACCCGGCGGGCGTTTGAAAACCTTATCGAACTGGCTGTTGCGGAACAAGTCGACTTTGTCCTCATCGCCGGTGACCTGTACGACGGGGACTGGAAGGATTACAACACCGGCCTCTATTTTGTTTCCCGAATAACAAAGCTGCGGGATGCCAACATCCCGGTTTACATCATTACCGGCAATCATGATGCTGCCAATGCTATTACAAAAACCCTTCGGCTTCCGGACGGTGTTAATATATTTCCCACCGACAAACCCGGCACTTTTCAGCTTCAAGAAACTGACGTTGCAATCCACGGCCAGGGTTTCGCCACACCTGCCGTGAAGAAAGATTTATCAGCCGGATACCCGGTGGCCGTTACCGGCTATTTTAATATCGGAATGCTCCATACTTGTGCCACAGGGCGTGAAGGTCATGAACCCTATGCACCCTGTACGGTGGCGGCGCTTGAATCAAAAGGATATGACTACTGGGCCTTGGGGCATGTTCATCAACAGGAGATTCTTTGCGAAGATCCGTTGATCGTTTTTCCGGGAAATATTCAGGGCCGGCATATCCGTGAATCCGGCACAAAAGGATGCATGCTGGTT
The DNA here is from genome assembly GCA_036447975.1 of Desulfobacterales bacterium. Classification (GTDB taxonomy): domain Bacteria; phylum Desulfobacterota; class Desulfobacteria; order Desulfobacterales; family UBA11574; genus JAUVVL01. The sequence goes on along the minus strand of JAZFVY010000249.1, from coordinate 1,140 downwards.
AGCGTGGATGAGAAAGGACGTGCCCATGCCCAATTCCATCCCCTTGATGTTATTCGCTGGGCCCGGTGCAAGATAAACGCATCAGAGGCAGAAGATGCTTATGCCGTTATCGATGGTATTTCCCAAAAGCTCCGGGAACTTATGGAAGAAAGCAAAGGATTTCCTTTGATAGTTCGGGTTGAAGTCAACGGGGCATCTCCGGCGCACAGGGATCTTGCCGGCAATCCTGATCACTGGACCAATGAGATTCGATCAGCGGCCATTGATCTGAGTCAAGGTCTGATCTGGATTGAAAAAGTCAAGCTTAACACTATTTCGCCATCTAAAGGAGAATCCTCCGGTCTGTCCAGCGGTCCCATGGGAGAAATTCTTCGCTGCCTGGACGAGATAGGATCTGATCCGGATCGATTGCAATCTTTAAGTGAGCCCCTTGACCTTCTTATTAAAAAACTGCCCGGGGAACTAAAGGAAGGCCCTGATGCCATTTCTCCGAATAGTCACGAGTGGTTGTCGGGTATTCTCGAAGAGGTCCGTGTCATGCTTCTGCGCCGTCTGTTGTCAAAAGGGGATAGTCAATGAAAATCCTCGAGCTGAAACTCATTGCGTTTGGTTCATTTACCGATAAACATCTTGATTTCGGAAATGGAAGGGGTGGTTTTTATGTCGTATATGGCGACAATGAGGCAGGTAAAAGCTGTGCCCTGCGGGCGCTTCGTAATCTGCTGTACGGCATTCCTACACGGTCCACTGATAATTTTATCCATCCCCACTCGAAAATGAGAATTGGCGGTACTCTTCGCCGGGACGAGGGAACAACCCTGGAATTTATTCGAAGAAAAGGCATAAAACAGACTCTGCGGGCATCCGATGATGCTACAGTTATAAATGAATCCCAGCTTCGCACTTTTTTGGGCGGCGTGGATGAAAGTCTTTTTGCCACAATATTCGGCATTGATCACGCTGATCTGGTGCAAGGCGGTGAAGAGATTATTCAGGGAGGTGGAGATGTCGGCCAGGTTCTTTTTGCCGCAGGCTCAGGCATTTCAGACCTGCGCAGTATCCTGGATGAATTGCAGGCAGAAAGTGACGCACTGTTCCTCCCATCCGGGAAAAAACCTCGCATCAATGAAAATGTCAGTA
>JAZFVY010000248.1:0-8302 GCA_036447975.1 Desulfobacterales bacterium | reverse complement strand
GGCGACGGCAGTACCGCCGACATCGGTTTTCAGTGCATAAGCGGCATGTTTGAACGGGGTCATAATATACTCTATGTCTGTTACGACAATGAGGCTTACATGAATACCGGGGTGCAGCGGTCCAGCTTTACACCCTTTGGGGCAAGGACATCCACCACGCCCATGGGCAACAAAACCCGGAAGAAAAACATGCCATTTATTGCCGCCGAACACGGGATTCCCTATATTGCCACCGCCACAGTGGACGATTACAGAGATCTGCAGCGCAAGGTGAAGACAGCCCTTTCCATAGAGGGACCCAAATACATTCACATTCTTGCCCCCTGTCCTTTGGGTTGGGGACACCACGGGGAGCTCACCGTGCAGATATGCCGACTGGCCAAGGATACAGGCCTGTTTCCAATATATGAAATCATCAACGGCAAGGTGACCAATGCCAAAAAGATTCCTGCCAAATTGCCAGTGGAAGAGTACCTGAAGTTGCAAGGCAGATTTCGGCATCTGTTCAAAAAGGGTGTACCAACGGAGGAAGTGGAAGAGATTCAAAAGATTGCCAACCACAACATAGAGAGGTTTAATTTATAATGGAAAAGCTCCCTTTAGGATTAGTTATGGATTTGCGCAAAGTGGTCCCTTACAAAACCGGGTCTTGGCGAACCCTGATGCCGGTTAACCTTACGCAGATGCCACCGTGCACGCACAACTGCCCCGCAGACAATGATGTTCGCGGTTTCTTAAGGGTTTTGGCGGAGGAAAACGATTATGAGAAGGCCTGGCACGTGTTGACCCGCACCAATCCATTACCGGCAACCTGCGGACGGGTTTGTCCCCACCCGTGTGAAGCGGGCTGTAATCGCCGGGATTTTGATTCGCCCCTGGCAATAAACAGCGCGGAACGCGCCGTTGGCGATTATGGTCTGAAGAACAATCTGGAACATAAAAAATTGATTGCGTCAAGAAAAGAGAAAGTGGCAGTGGTCGGTTCCGGGCCGGCCGGGCTTTCCTGTGCCTTTCACCTTGCAAAAAGAGGGTTTCAGGTAAAAATCTTTGAAGCAGACAGTGAGCCCGGCGGTATGATGCGCTTTGGTATTCCGCCCTATCGCCTGCCGAATTACATCTTGAAACAAGAGATCGAAAAAATTCTCAAAATAGGCATTGATCTGGAATGCAATGTCAAGGTTGGCGTTAACATACCCATGGATCAATTGTCCCAGCATTATGATGCGGTCTTTCTGGGTCTGGGTGCCCAGAAGGGGCTGTCCATCGATATCTCCGGCGAGGATGCGCAAAACGTTTTTACCGGTGTGGAATTTTTAAAGGAGGTCAACAGCGGTACAAGGGTGGAAGTAGGCAAGGATGTAGTGGTTATCGGCGGCGGGAACACGGCAATGGACTGCGCCCGGGTGGCAAAACGGCTGGGAGCCAATGTAAGTGTGTTCTACCGGCGCACCCGCATGGAGATGCCCGCCATTACGGCTGAGATAGATGAGGCCATGGAAGAACGTATTATGTTCCGTTATCACACCAATCCGGTAAAAATTCTCATGGATGAGGACAGGGTGATCGGTATCTTGTGTGTGCAAATGGAACTCAAAGAACCAGATGCAAGCGGTCGGGCCCGACCGGTACCCATAGAAGGATCAGAATCGGTTTATCCGGCGGACACAGTCATCATGGCAACAGGCCAGGCGGTGGATTATGACGGGATTGCAGTTCATCAATTAGATAACCGGTGGATTTCCACCAACGAAGACTTGATGACCAGTATAGACGGAGTCTTTGCCGGCGGCGACGCGGTGCTCGGGCTGGAAACCGTCGCTGCCGCCATCGGACAGGGCCTGCAAGCCGCTACAGCCATCGAAGACTACATCGATGGAAATGTGCAAAGCCGCTTGGCGCAACCCCCGGTAATCTACTCCAAAGATCTAAATACATATTACTATGAGAAAGGGAAGCGATTCTCCAAGGAAGCCTTATCGATTCACCGGCGTCTGAAAAATTTCCAGGAAATATATCCGCCTTTTGACCAAGAGCAAATTATTAAAGAAGCTGAACGCTGTTTCAGCTGCGGTCTCTGCTACAAATGCGACAACTGCTATATGTACTGCCCGGACAACGCGGTTCAGATATCGCCGACCACTGGAAAATACGAGTTTGATTACGATTTTTGCAAAGGGTGTGGTCTTTGTGCCAAGGAATGCCCTTGCCGTTATATTCAGATGACACTCGAAAAATAGTTTCAGGATCATCTCGTTTTTCACCGAAAGATGTGCCGGGTAAAAAGCCTCCGATAATAAGCCCTCCTGAACAAGGAGGGTTTTTTTTGGCAGGAGGGCAGGCTTGTTCGGGTTAGATGTTAAAGGAAATAAACTTGTCAGATATCAAATCATCCACTTCTATTACAGAATGTATCCGTTGCGGCACCTGCTGCAAAAAAGGTGGGCCGTCTTTTCATGATGAAGATAAAATGTTGATTGAAAAAGGTATCATTTTATCAAAGGATCTTTATACCATCAGAATAGGTGAGCTGTCCTACGACAACGTTAAAGAATGCCTTCTTCTGACAACTTCAGATATCATAAAAATAAAGGGGCAAAAAGATTCATGGGTATGTGTTTTCTTTAATGAAGAGAAGAATGAATGTGCTATTTATGACAACAGACCTCTTGAATGCAGAGTTCTTAAATGCTGGGACACGCGTGAGATTGAAAAGGTTTATTCCAAAAACCGGCTGGCCCGCAAAGATCTTATTTCATCCATTGAAGGATTATGGGACCTGATTGAGGATCACCAGAAGCGGTGCTCATATGACAAGCTTAAGGATTTTGTAGATGCCCTGAATAGCAATAAAAAAGATGACGCTCTTGAAGGTATTTTAGATATTATCGAGTATGATACCCGAATTAGGGAACTGGTTGTCCAAAAAGGAGGGCTTAGTCCTGATATGACGGATTTTCTTTTCGGTCGGTCAATTACAGAGACCATTAGAATGTACGACCTAAAGGTTGAACAGGAAGGTGATAATTATCGTCTGGTTCCGATGCGATTGAAAGACAAATTACAATAAAAAATTGGGCTGTGGATTTTGGATGTTGTCTTATTGAAATAAAAGCATTATATGATGAGACCTTTGAAAAATGCTCAATTTTGTTCAAGTTCAAGGAAGGCAAAAATTTTAACCACAGGAATACATGGAGTATTTTGAGGATTAAAATTTGAGCCTGACACAGAAATTGGGCAAAAGGGGGCGTTTTGCAAAAGTCTCATGATATTGTTCATTAATATTCCTTATTAGTTGGGGAGATCTTACAGTGGCAAAGGAATTACCAAAACAAGCACGAATTTTAGTTGTGGATGATGATAAAGGCGCAAGAGAGTCTCTAGAAGAAATCCTTGAGGACGATTATGATGTTGTATGTGTTGAGGATGGGCCAAGTGCCTTGGGGAGAGTTAAGAATGAGTTGTTTGACTTAGTTTTATTGGACCTTGTCATGCCGGAGATGGACGGTATAGAAACGCTGAAACGAATTAAGGCACATGATAAGATTATTGATGCCATAATGATTTCTGCCACAGATCGCGCACGCGAGGCCACAGCTGCCTTAAAGACCGGCGCATATGATTATATTACAAAGCCCTTTGATCACGAAACCATTTTGACTGTAGTTGAAAGGGCCCTTCAAAAACGCTCTCTGGAACAAGAGGTCCGCTACCTTCGTTCCGAAATGGCCCACAGAACAGAGCACACTGAAATTATAGGCCAATCCGAAAGTATGAACGACGTTTTTAGTACGATTGATAAGGTGGCAGTAACTTCGAGTAGTGTATTAATCACGGGGGAGAGTGGAACTGGGAAGGAATTAATTGCCAATGCCATTCATGGCAGAAGTCCGCGTGTTCAAAAACCTTTTGTAGCCATCAATTGTGCATCCATTCCGCCGGAGCTGATCGAAAGTGAGATGTTTGGACATGAAAAAGGCGCCTTTACCGGGGCCACAAACCAAAATATCGGCAAATTCGAATTTGCAAATGGAGGGACCATCTTTTTGGATGAAATCTCCACCCTGAAGATGGAATTGCAGGCCAAGCTATTGCGATTCCTGCAAGAACGCGAATTCACTAGAGTGGGAGGTCACCGCACTATCAAGGTGGATGTACGAATAATTGCGGCCACCAACACTAATTTGAATGATATGATACTGGAAGGATGCTTTCGAAATGACCTTTATTTCCGGCTCAACGTGATTCCTATTGAAATTCCTCCACTGCGCCGGCGAAAGGGAGACATTCCACTTCTGGCCAATTATTTTTTGGATAAATTTAATCGTCAACTGAACAAGAGGATAAACGAAATAACGAATGATGTTATGGATGTACTGGAAGCTTATCCCTGGCCGGGTAATATTCGTGAATTGGAAAATCTCATTGAACGGATGGTGGTGTTAGGATCAGATGACCGGCTGATTGAAGAAAAAGATTTGCCCTTTGATCTTCTGTTCCATGATGAATTGATTGAAGAAGCAGGAAAAGGAACTGGCGGCGACAGGGGATTGATTTATGCATGCCAATCATTTGAACGTCGGTATATATCGTTATTTTTGAGAAAATGCAATTGGAATCGGGCTCAAACCGCCCGCCAGTTGAAAATCCACCGTAATACACTCTTAAAAAAAATGAAGTCATTAAACCTTAATGTCAAAGAACATGAATAGCAGGATTACGTAAAATTTTCATTCGACCGCACTCCTTGCAAAACCACATCCCTTAACCCATATCTTCAACTAGAACCTTAAGATGACTCATCAGGTTCTATTCATGGGAAGGATCCATTAAGGCAGGTAAACCAATGGTAAAACGCGTTCCATTTCCCGCATGACTTGTGACTTCAATGCGTCCCCCATGCTCTGTGATTACCTTATGCGTAATCGCCAGTCCCAATCCGGTGCCTTTGTCTTTGGTGGTAAAGAATGGATTGAAGATATTTTTAATGATTTCTGGCGGGATACCAGATCCAGTATCCTGGAAAATCAAAATCACCCATCCGTTTCGGCTTGTCGTGATTTGTCGCTGTGAGTGGTCACCTTTTTCGGAAAACGCTTCAATGACCAACCGGCCTCCTGTCTCCATTGCCTGGACAGCATTTTGAACGAGATTATGAAAGGCTTTCGTAAGTTGGTCTGCATCTGCCCAAATCAAAGGCAGATCATCTGAAAAATCACATAAATATTTGATATGGTGGGCCTGCAACTCCTCTCCCAGAAATTCGACAGTCTGTTTCAAAAGAGATTGGATGTTTGTCATTGCAAAATGATATTTAGGGGCTCTTGCCAGGTCCAGAAGATCTTCAACAAGCTCATTGATCCGGTTGATTTCCCGTGGCACGGTCCTTTGAAACTTTTCGAGAAAACCGGGCTTGTCAATTTTTCTGGGCAGCAATTGCACAAAGGTCTTGATTGCAGAAAGAGGGTTTCTGATTTCATGAGACATGCCAGCAGCCAAAGTCCCAAGGGCCGTCAGGCGTTCAGCCTGTCGAATACGAGCTTCCAATTTTTTCAATTCAGTTATATCATGAAGGTTTAGAATGATTTCCTGTGGATGCCCATCCTCGTCTCTAAGGACACTTGAACCGACGAGAAGGTTCTGTGTCTCTTCTTCTTTATGCAGACTGATCTCCTGCTGGCTTTTACCATGGGGGTTTTGAAGCATATCCTGTATATAAACATAAAGGGCTGAACCTTCCTTAAATAATTCTGCAATTGAACAGTCTTTCCCGTGCCCGTTTTCTGAAATTCTCAACATAGTTTGAGCCGCCGGGTTTATAGTGGCCACTTTTCCGGCCATGTCAACAGACAAAAGGCCATCGCTCATCGTCGTCAATAATTTTTCCGTGTGGCGCTGCAATCGTTTGATTTCCGCCAGTTGCAGCTCCAATTGCTCCCTGTGATCATGAATCTCCCGGATCATTAAGGAAAAGTTTGAAGCCAGAATCTCCACTTCATCACCGGTTCGGGCGTATATGTCCTGATTCAGTTTGCCCCGGGCCGCTTCAATGGTAGCTTGGACCAGATTGTCCAATGGATGAGTAACCCTTTGTGCGGCCCACATAGATACCAGAATTCCAAAGGCAAGGGCCACTAACCCAACAGACAAAATGATCCATTGGGTCTGACGTATCTGTTTGTACATCGGAGCAAGAGATAGGCTCACCCGGATGGTTCCCCACCGATCCGCTGAGTCGGATGGAAAAACCGGAACCGCAACATCCAAGACAGGGGCTTTGGGAGATTCCAGCAAACCATCCTGTATCAAAAGCTGCATTGCAGCAAGCGCATTTCGACTTACGTCATCTTTTAAAAACTTGTTCTGGAGGTCGGGTCTTCCACTGTAACCTGCTACACGCCCCTCCTTGTCATGAATAATGACACGAAGGATATCGGGATCGTGGGCCGCCTGATTGGCCGAACGCTCTATGGCAACATAGTTATAGGTGAGCAGATTTGACATTGATGCGGCGGCAAGGCTCTGGGCAATGGCCAGACCCCGCTCTTCTATTTGGTCTCGGATGGTGCGGCTTTGCAGGAAGCCGAGCACCAGTGCAAGCGTCCCCAACAGGAAGATCAACATACATGACGTCATGATGATAAAGCGATAGCGTAAGGGAATAAACCGGGGCTTTTGAAAGATACTGATTTTATGTGGCCTGCTATGCATAGAGGATAAAATTTTTCAGCTCATCAATCAAAGGCCGGTGCCTTTAACCATACGCGATGAAGCTGCATGGTATGTGCTCCCAGAGCGCTCGGCTGAACACCCTTTACCGTGGATTGATACACACGATCAACGCTCAAATAGAAAAGGGGAATCAAAGGGGATGATTTCAGAACAATTTTTTCGATCCGTTGATACATTTCCGCGCGCTCCACAGGATCGATGATCCCCCGGGCGGTTAATAACATTTGGTCCACGTCTTTGTTTTGATAACGCATAAAATTGGCGGGCGAGTCCGATGCAAAAAGGGAATATAAAAAACTGTCAGGATCCGGCATGTCCGCAAACCAGGCGTACCTGTAGATCTGTACGGATTCTGATTTGAGATACTCTTTAAATTGCGCCCAGTCTGTGATAAATTTAATCTTTACGGGTATCCCCAACTGTTTCCAACGTTCTTGCACGAAATTCAGCTCTGCCTTTGCAAAGGGAGACTGTATTGCAGAAACAATCTCAAGAGCTGGTATGGAATTCGCTTTTTCTCCCAAAGCGCGTTTGAGATGATCACGCGCTAAAGACACATCATCAACCAGCACCTGCTTTTGTGGATAATAACCAGGCATTCCCGGAGGCAAAATGGTTCTTGCTATCTCAAACTGGCCTTTATAGACTTGTGTGATCAGTTTATGACGATCGATTGCCAAGGAAAGGGCTTTTCGCAATTCAGGATTTTTCAAAAAAGGATGATTGCAGTTCATTCCATAGAAGAAGAGGCTCAAAGAGGGCCGATGAAACCATTGAAGCTTCTTCTGTGCTGACAGTTCCTGCCGAATATTGCCATAAACAGGCATTTCCTCCAGCTCTCCCTTAAGGAAATCATCTAAGACCTTATTAATGTTCCCTCCAGGATATATTATATAATAAATCTCATCTAGAAAAGAAGACCCCGCGTAATAATCTGAAAACCGCTCGAGCTTAATCAGTTTATTCGCCTCCCAGGAGACGAATCTAAACGGGCCGCTGCCAACAGGGTTTTGCCCAAATTGGTTACCCGGCTTGGTTACCTCTTCTTTGGGGACTATTTTCGCCTGGTACATGCCCAGGGCTGTGAGGAACGGGACGTGAGGTTCTTTTAATCGAACAAGAAAAACCCGATCATTTATGGGCTTCAGTCCTTCTATTCGGTCGATTTTATGGTTTCTATATTCCTGCGCGCCTTTGATTATAAGCAAATGGGGTAAAATAGCAGAAGGTGGGTCCACCCGGATAAGCCGGCTGATGGAAAAGAATACGTCTTCGACGGTGACCGGTCTGCCGTTATGAAATCGGGCGTTTTCACGCAGAACAAACCGGTATACCTTTCCTTTTTCTTCCACCTGCCAGGTCTCGGCCAGAGCAGGCAGAATCATGAGATAAGGGTCGAATCTGACCAGACCGTCAAAGATCTGCTGGACAACCGCTACCCCATACCTATCCTGGACATAAGCAGGATCAAGGGTGGTCGGATTATTCATTAATGGAACCCGATACGTACCTCCATAACGAAGAGGGTCCAACGACTGACCCTCTTTTTTTACTTCTTGTTTGGCATAAC
>JAZFVY010000247.1:0-3892 GCA_036447975.1 Desulfobacterales bacterium | reverse complement strand
GTTAAGGCTAAGATCGATCCAAAAAAATTTGGTGATGTACTTGATGAATTGGCAGGGTTTGAATCGGAATCATTTGTTGCCGACAGGATCATTTTGTTCAAAAGCGAGCTGAAACCCACAAGAGCTGTCTATACAAAACTGGTGGAAGCATCTTTGACGGTTTCGTAAAAAGTCCAACTTCTGCGTTGTGCTGCATTTCGTAATCATTCAACGTACGATAAGTACGCCTCATGATTACAAAATTTGCACGCCTTGAATTTGAATTTTTTACAAAACCGTCTAAATCGGACTTTTTACGAGATCAGCATCTTTGATTTAAAAATATTTTTACATAAACATTTTTATTCGATTAAACAAAATATATTTTTATCGATAGGGAGGATATTATGAGTAATTCACCGGACAAGGAAAAGGCGGTAGAAACCGCCATGGCCCAGATAGAACGGCAGTTCGGCAAGGGGTCTATTATGAAGCTGGGGAGCAGTCCAATTATCGATGTTCCTGTAATACCGACCGGATCCCTTGGGCTAGACAAAGCGCTTGGCGTGGGAGGGCTCCCCAGGGGCAGGGTGATCGAGATTTTCGGTCCGGAATCATCCGGCAAAACAACCCTTGCGCTTCACGCTGTTGCCGAGGCGCAGCGGCAAGGCGGAATTGTCGCTTTTGTCGATGCCGAGCATGCCCTCGACACTTCATATGCCAAGAAGCTTGGTGTCGATTGTGACGAACTTTTGGTTGCCCAGCCCGATACAGGAGAACAGGCACTCGAAATTACAGATATGCTGGTGAGAAGCGGTGCTATGGATATCATTGTGATCGACTCGGTCGCTGCACTTGTGCCCAGGGCGGAAATAGAAGGCGAGATGGGGGATTCCCACATGGGGCTTCAGGCCAGGCTTATGTCCCAGGCAATGAGAAAACTGGCCGGTACAATCAGCAAGACCATGACCTCGGTTATTTTCATTAATCAGATCCGTATGAAAATCGGCGTAGTATTCGGCAACCCTGAGACAACAACCGGAGGGAATGCGCTGAAATTCTATTCTTCGGTTAGACTCGATATCCGACGCATCGGTTCGATCAAGGACGGGCAGGATATTGTGGGAAACCGGACAAGGGTGCGCGTAGTCAAAAACAAGATGGCGCCGCCTTTCATGGAGGCTGAATTCGATATCATTTACGGTGAAGGCATATCGCAGGCAGGCGATCTTATCGACACAGGTGTTGAAGCCGGTATCATTGAAAAAAGCGGCTCCTGGTATTCATTTGAAGGGGAGCGGATCGGACAGGGGCGTCAAAACGTTCAGAAGTTCTTCAAAGAAAATCAGGAGCTTTATAATTCAGCATTAATCAAAGTCAAAGAAGCATTGGGACTTTCTCAAAAGATACAAGAAGACGCAAAGAGTGATTCATGATTAGCCTGAAACCGTAAATGGAGTGATTTATGACTGGCAATGAAATACGCAAGCAATTTCTTGACTATTTTGAAAAGCATAACCACCGGATCGTAAGGAGCTCATCCCTTGTCCCTTCCGATGATCCTACGTTGTTATTTGTCAATTCAGGAATGGTGCAGTTTAAACGCTCTTTTCTTGGAGAGGAGAATCGGGGCTATGTGAGAGCGGCAACAACCCAGAAATGTGTTCGGGCCGGGGGAAAACATAACGACCTTGAAAATGTTGGGTATACAGCCCGGCATCATACCTTTTTCGAAATGCTGGGCAACTTTTCCTTTGGGGATTATTTCAAAGAACAAGCTATAGATTTTGGTTGGAATCTCCTTACCAACGGTTATGGGTTACCCGAAGACAAACTCTGGATTTCAATATATCTTGATGATGACGAGGCGAATGATTTCTGGCACAAGAACATCGGCGTGCCGGAAGATCGGATTGTCCGGTTTGGAGAAGAAGACAATTTTTGGGCAATGGGTGATACAGGTCCCTGTGGGCCGTGTTCGGAAATACACCTCGACCGGGGAGAAGCCTTCGGGTGCGGCAAGCCGGATTGCATGATCGGATGCGAATGTGACAGGTATCTTGAGATCTGGAATCTGGTTTTCATGCAGTTCAACCGAGACGCTTCAGGCGAGATGACACCACTTCCAAAGCCGAGTATCGATACTGGGATGGGACTTGAGCGGTTAGTTTCAATAGTCCAGAATGTGCCTACCAATTATGACATCGATCTTATACTGCCGATAATGGAGAAAGTCGAAGACCTCTCCGAAAAGAAGCTTGGAGAGTCGCCTACAACAGAAGTGGCCATGAAGGTCATTGCAGATCACAGCAGGGCTGCAGCATTTCTCATCGGTGACGGAGTACTCCCTTCCAATGAAGGAAGAGGGTATGTGCTACGCCGTATCATGCGCAGAGCAATTCGCTTCGGCCGCAATATAGGCCTGACCCGTCCCTTTCTTCATGAAACTGCAAGTGTTGTTTTTGATATTATGAAACCCACATATCCCGACCTTTCGGAAGCTGAGGCTTTTATCACTAATGTTATTAAAAACGAAGAAATCCGGTTTTCAGAAACCCTGGATCACGGTCTTAAGATTTTAAATGACGGTCTTGCCGATCTAAAGGCCAAAGGGCAAACTCGGATCCCGGGTGATTTAATATTTAAGCTCTATGACACCTTTGGATTTCCGGTGGATATTGTTCAAGATGTGGTCAGGGATGAAGAGATGGGCCTTGATATGGAAGGTTTTGATGAGGCCATGGAAGAGCAGCGTGAAAGGTCGAGATCAGTGGCGGCCTTTGCCGAAATCAGCGATGCTTATAAAAATCTTTCGGCCGCAGGCGTAATACCCGAGTTTGTGGGTTATGATAAGATTTCCTGCGATTCGAAAGTCCTTCTTCTTGTTGAGGAAGGACAGGAAGTTCAAAAGGCGACAAGCGGACAGATGGTCGAGGTGGTAACCGAAGTTACGCCTTTTTACGGCGAAGCCGGTGGGCAGGTCGGCGATACCGGAAGGATTACCGGTGATGATCTTGATATGGAGATTTCAGATACCATTAAGGATCCGACCGGACTTGTTATCCACAAGGGCAAAATTATTTCAGGAAGTATTAAAAAAGGAGAAACCGTGACCCTTAACGTTGACCGGGCAAAGCGTGATGCTACTGAAATAAATCACACTGCCACCCATCTGCTACACTTTGCTCTGCGGAGGGTCCTTGGTGTCCATGTAAAACAGGCAGGGTCACTTGTAGCTCCGGACAGATTCCGCTTTGATTTTACTCATTTTTCTCTGACAGACTTTGAAACCCTGAATGAAATTGAAACCCTGGTGAACGAACGGATACGTGAAAATATTCCTGTCAAGATTGTGGAAATGGATGCCGAAGAAGCATTCAAATCAGATGCCACAGCACTCTTTGAGGAAAAGTACGGCGACCGGGTCAGGGTCATCTCACTTGGTGATTTCAGCAAAGAGCTTTGCGGGGGAACCCATACAGATTTTACAGGCAACATCGGTCTTTTCAAGATCATTGATGAATCGAGCGTGGCTTCAGGTGTAAGGCGGATTGAGGCGGTGACCGGATCAGCCGCCCTGGCATATACCCAGAAAAACTCGAAGGTCTTACAGAATACCGCCAACCTACTCAGAGAAAAGCCCGATGCTGTACCACAAAGGATTGAGAAAATATTATCCCTTCAGAAGTCCCTGGAAAAAGAGGTTGAACAGCTAAAGGTAAAGGTTGCATCCTTGTCTGCAGGGGAGACTGAAGTAAAGATTAAAACCATAAACGGCATAAAGGTGCTGGCCAGAAAGGTATTGGTTGACAATCCGGCGGCACTTAGAGATCTGGCCGACAGATTAAGGGATAAAATAAAGTCGGGTATAGTTGTACTCGGCAGTTTGGCCGGTTCCAAAGTGCTTCTGATC
>JAZFVY010000246.1:0-3153 GCA_036447975.1 Desulfobacterales bacterium | reverse complement strand
CCGACATTATATAAAGCGATGCCAAAAGATCGTCATCACCCACGACCCCTACTTTTGCATTTTCCAATGCCTGTTGATTCCATCCCTCAATACGTAGCTGTCTGTCAAGTCTGCTTTGCCGCATTAGTACCTTAATTGCTGATTCTTTGACAGGATAACAGGATAGACAAGATAATTATTTCGGTTAATCTTTGATATTCCATATTACTTTTTTCAGGTTGCGATAAATATTTTTTGATGAACTGGATAGTTTGAAATTAATGTTTTATCCCATTTTCATCAGGAAAATGGGATAAAAAAGATCCTGAAGATCCTGTAATCTTGTCAAATTTTTTTTAATTATCCGTGAGGCGGAGCGAAAAGGGCTATTTCCAGCGGGTGGTCAGCGGCAAACCGAGGGCCCTTTTTCTCTATATCCTTAAGCCTTTTGTTGAGATACTTCACTTTGGCCTGTAGATATTCGTTGTCGGGATCGGATCTGAGATCCACTTCGGTATCTCGTAATTGGATGCGAAGATCGAGGTATTCTTTCTCCAAACGTTTGATTTCTCTACGCAAGATCTGAAACTCTTCCATATCCTGTGCATCATCATAAAGCCACATTCCCATGGTACACCTCTTTATTTCGGATTTTCAATTAAAAAAGCTTTTCCTAAGAACAACACTTAATGAAAACTTAATATGTCCTTATATTCAGATGTATTCAACGTATACCCTATACACATAACATAATAGATCATATCAACTGAAAGTCAAAGTGGCAAGTCTCTTAAACCTCTGGCAGAGATTTGCCAATCTCTTATCTGCAGGTTTATTTTTTGATATTCCTCATTTCATTGACAAAGCGCTTGTCCCCAATATAATGAAAATGCTCGACACCACCTCTTTACATGCCCGGAGGCTAACCGTTATGCCACAAAACCCGAAACCGCTTACTTTGGCTGATCCCAAGCGCTTTAAAACGATTCAGGACCTAACCAAAATGCGTCCCGACTGTGGCGCATCGATTGATGACATCTTCGTAATAGACAACGAGCTTCTGCTGATTGTGGATATAGCTCATATAGGCGGTATTCTGAATCCATACAACAATCCATCAGCATCTTATGTGAGAACAAATTGTGTAATTGTTGGCAGCTATAATCGTGATGTTGCATGCCCTGTATTATGGAACGATCCTTTTATGCTGCTTCCTCTTTCACATCATTTAAAGGAAAATTTTAAGGTTTACGCAGACATAGGGAAAGTTGTGGGAAGCGTTTCCTGCCCTTCGGGGTCATTTATTCTACTTCCGATTCGCGAGGATATACCAACATCCTTGGGCAACATAATGGATGAAGCTTTAGTTAAAGAGACCGGCGTGAAGATAAAGCTTCCAAAAGGAACCTATAGAGTTTTTTATGAGCAATTTGAGGTGCCTGAAGGTTCTAAACAAAAATTCTATCAAAACATCGCTGTGCAGAGGCAGTAAGAGAATTCTTATTTTTTCTGAGAAGTTCTGTTCATTTGGACCCGGGTTCGTTACTTCTTCATCCAAAGATAGCTTAAAGCCTGAAGGCTTAATGGCGTTTGTAAACGGTTATCATCACTTTGTTCACACAGTTTTCGAATACATCTGCTAAGCGTCATTCTTCTTTCCGGATCTTGAAAGAAGGGGTCAAATGGGAACCTTTCGGCACAAGTTTCAGTAACCCAAACATGGATGCATTTTGGACAATTGTATTCCAAAGGGCATGTTTTTTGACCTGCTATTCTAGTATCAAGTCCATCTTTAATAACATCATTTTTATTAATCTCTGACTGGCAAAACATGCAATTCATAAACACCCCTAATAAAACAACTTTTATACAGGTCTCTACGTGTGCTCGGATTTTGGTATATCCTGAGCTGCAGTGTCAATTTCTGCGGCCTTTTGAAATTTCTCGGCCGCTTCTTTCTCTTTTCCCTGTGCTTTCAAAGCCAGGCCCCAGCCGTACAAGGCCGGGACAAAGTCCGACTGGAGTTCTACAGCTTTTTTAAACTTTTCGGCGGCTTTCTCGAACTGCTTCAGCTCTACCAGTGCCACTCCCAAACTGGCCCATAACTGTGCGTTATCAGGCGCTAGTTTTAACGCCTCCTTTAATTTCTCCACAGCTTCTTCGTATGGCATCATATGGGCACCTCTAACTTGAAACCTTTGCTAAACTTTCCCTTATAAAATATCAACAAGTTCTATTTTAAAAGTGAGGGTTTTGCCTGCAAGTGGATCATTTCCATCTATGACGATATTATCTTCTGTGAAGTCATTAATAGTAACTACAGCATATTTTCCATCTTGTGTGCGAACTCTCAGCCTTTTGCCAATTTCTAAATTTATTTCCTGGGGAAAACCTGATCTATCCATAACATTAACTAATTCTTTCTTATGAGGACCATAAGCCTCCTCCGGGGTAAGTGTGATTGTCTTGGTGTCTCCTATGTACATTCCGATGATTGCATTTTCAAAGCCCGGCAGCATGCTTTTCTGTCCAATTGTAAACTCAAACGGCTCCTCGTCCATTGTAGAACCGAAGATTGAACCGTCTTCCAAGGAACCTTCAAAGTGAACCTTTACCGTATCACCAATTTTAGTCTGAGTCATTTTCCCCTCATTTATTTGAAGTTCTGAAAACCTGTCAAGGTAGCACCGTTGCAGCATTCCAGACATTTTTAGGTTTTAAAGATATGTAAAAAGAAAACGTAACCATGACCTTCCAAAAGCGTTTTGTCAAGACACTTTTACCTAATATGAAAGACCATTTCGCCTTGGATCCACGCTTCAATGGGGCTGGAGTGCTTATAATAATCTCTTATGGCCTCTGCAACATACAAAAGATCAGACTGACATCCCATCTCATTACAACTGTTAACCAGCTTTTCCTGAAAAGTTTGAGAGATTTCACGTATATGCTGATAACATTTTAGCCTGGCCCTGTGATTTCTGGACTCAAAGATCATTTTGCAATGTTCAGCACTTATCGATGTGCAGGTCCGACACACAGCAGGCCTCACCTTGTAAACAACGCACATTGCATCTTTTAAAAAGATGCAGGGCAGTTCATGCCGGATCATTGCTATTTCTTCAGGGTTCATGCCATTTATCCGTTCTATAACCTTCTGGATTCTATTAGCAA
>JAZFVY010000245.1:0-3715 GCA_036447975.1 Desulfobacterales bacterium | reverse complement strand
AGAACGTAGAGGAGAAACTCGGTATAGAAATTAAACACATTACTCTTTCCTGGGGTGAGTGTTGGGCCAGAGTTCAGACTGAAAAGCCACGTTTCAATGCCGACATGGTTATTTCGTACGGCGCGGCTCAGGCCATCGATGGAAAAAAACAGGGGATTTATGAGTGTTTTCAGGCTCCGTCATGGGCTGACATAGACACTGTATTTAAAGATCCTGATGGCTGCTGGTACGCCCTGGGGACCTTTTCGTTTCTCCTGGTGGGCAATAAACAGAAACTGGCCGAAAAAGGGTGGGGCATGCCCATGAGCTGGAAGGACCTGCTGGATCCCAAATGGAAGGGCCAGATCGTTGCCCCTTCACCCAGAACGTCGGGAACCGCTTTTATGCTCAATTATTCGTTTCTCCAGCTTTACGGTTGGGAAGAAGGCTGGAAGTACCTAAAAGGTCTGGATAATAACATGGCCTTTTATACCAAGAGCGGGAACGCCCCGACCGACCTCGTGGGGAGAGGTGAATACCTGCTTGGGATTACGGCTGATGAGAATGTTCTGAAACGGATTAACGATGGTTATCCTCTCCAGTGGGTAATCCCTACAGAGGGTATCGGATACGAGGGCAACTATACGGTTATTTTAAAGGGTACCAAAAAGCTTGAACTGTGTAAAAAAATTATGGATTATTTTGGCACCAGGGAGTTCAGCGAGTTTCTGGCATCGTTTGGGTACTTTCCGCCACGTCCGGGCATCGCAAGCGCTCTTTACGGAGCTGCAAAGCCAACCTACATCGATCTTGACCATAAGTGGGCGGTTAAAAACCGGTCCAAAATCATCAAAACATGGAAAAGTAAGTTCATGATAAAGGAAACGGCTAAAGCAAAGAAAGTCGGTGACGATAAAGAAAAAAAGGCGGCAGAAGCTGCAAAGAAAAAACAATAACGACTGTCAACTATTAACTCGAGACAGGAGGAATAACAGATGGCAGAAGCGGTAATGGAAAGTATTTACGATAGAGGTTTTTTATACAAACTCAGAGCATTTTTCGGCAAAAGACTGATCAATATTTTTGCCGGTGGTCTTTTTACCCTTCTTGCCATCTTCCTCCTCTATCCGATTACGGCCGTCTTGATTAAAAGCTTTTGGGGTGAAGATGGTTTTACATTAGAGTATTATGTAGAGTTTTTCAGCTATAATTTTTACTACTGGTCTCTACTTAATACTCTCACCCTGGGAACGTCGGTGATGGTGATCCTTTTGGTCATAGGTTTTTGTTTTGCCTACCTGACCACACGGGGCCCTTTGTACATGAGAAAAACTTTAAAAATTATTGCCCTGCTTCCCCTGGCAGCTCCACCATACATTTTTTCAATTTCGCTGATCACCCTTTTTGGAAGAAACGGATTAATTAACAATCTATTTAACCTGAATTTTAACATTTATAGCTGGACCGGTGTTATTGCGGCCCAGTGTCTGGCATTTCTTCCCCTCTCTTTCATGATGATTGAAAACGTCCTGAATTCGTTAAACCCCAGCTTAGAAGAGACAGCCAGCGATATGGGTGCTTCTGAATACAGAATTATCCGGTCAATTACCATTCCTCTGGCTGCTCCCGGTCTCCTGAAAGCGGCCCTGCTTGTTTTTGTGATGACCATTGCTGAATTTGGCAACCCCGCAATACTGGGTGGAAGGACTCCCTTTCTGGCACCTGACACTTATCTGATGATTACCGGTGAAGGCGACTTCAATATGGCGAGCGTGCTTTCTGTTATTCTGATCACGCCTTGTGTGATTATCTTTATTCTCCATAACTATGTGCTAAAGGGAAAGGGCTACACCACGATTGTCGGAAAACCTACCGCTGTTGAATATAAAGAGATAATACCTGGAATCAAGATTCCCTTTATGATAATTACTATTGCTGTCGGTGTGATGGTGTTTTTAAGCTTCGGGGTTATTTTGCTGGGATCCTTTGTCAAGATTGTGGGTGTGGACAATACGTTTGTAATAGATCATATCATGAATACCCAGGCCAACGTGGCAATCTGGAACAGTATCAAGATTTCTCTGGCTTCCGGTCTGTTTGGTGCAATTGTCGGGACCCTGCTGGCTTATGTAATTATGCGTGGAAAGTTTCCCGGCAAGCGTGTCATGGAAATGATAGCCCTTTCCGGCTTTGCCCTTCCCGGTACGGTTATCGGTGTTGGCTATATCATGGCATTCAATCGCTACCCATTTCTTTTGACCGGAACCATCTGGATCATTATTTTAAACTGTGTATTTCGATTTGTAGCAGTGGGCGTTGAGGCAGGGATCAGCAAACTACACCAGATCAGTATAGAAATCGAGGAAGCATCGGCAGACCTTGGCGCAGACTTTTTAACTATATTTTTCAAAATCATTCTTCCCATCATGTTTTCCGCGTTTGTCGCCGGGTTCATCTACACGTTTATGACGACCATGATGTCACTCAGCTCGGTGATCTTTCTGGTAACCCCGGGTTTTGATCTTGCATCTGTGTATATATATCTCACGGCACAGTTGGGTGAGCTGGGGCTCGCCTCGGCAACAACGGTAAAAATGATTGCCATTGTGGTTTTGTGTCTGGCAATACTTAAAATCATTGCAAAGAAAACAGGACTTGATATCAGCAAAAAGCAAGGAGCGTAATAAATGGAAACCCAAGAAACACCCATGTTGGAATTAAGGGATATTTATAAGAACTTCGGAGATGTGGAAGTACTTAAAGGGATCTCTGCCACGATCAAAAAA
This sequence comes from Desulfobacterales bacterium, assembly GCA_036447975.1. Classification (GTDB taxonomy): domain Bacteria; phylum Desulfobacterota; class Desulfobacteria; order Desulfobacterales; family UBA11574; genus JAUVVL01. Next base: position 950 of record JAZFVY010000245.1, on the reverse strand, counting down.
GGCGAATTACTGACTTTTGTGGGACCGAGCGGGTGCGGCAAGACCACTCTTTTGAGAATTGTGGCCGGATTTGCCGCACCAACATCAGGGAAAGTAATACTGGATGGTGAAGATATTGGCAGTTTACCGCCCAACATGCGGGATACCAAAATGGTCTTTCAAAGTTACGCATTATTCCCTCATATGAATGTAAGAAAGAATATCGGTTTCGGATTGAAGCTACAAAAATGGCCCAAAGACAAAATTGATACGCGTGTCGAAAAGTTGCTTTCATTGGTTCACATGGAAGGGCTGGGAGAACGAGCTATTGAAAGAATAAGCGGCGGTCAGCAGCAACGGGTGGCCCTGGCCAGAGCTTTGGCCCTTGAACCCAAGGTCCTTCTTTTGGACGAACCCCTTTCCAACCTGGATGCAAATTTAAGGGTTGTCATGCGGGAAGAGATCCGAAATATTCAGGAACGGATAGGAGTTACGACTATATTCGTCACCCATGACCAGTATGAGGCCATGAGCATTTCAGACCGTCTCCTTGTGCTCCATGACGGGGTGATCCAGCAAATCGGATCTCCCATGGGAATCTATGAAAAACCGGCTAACGAGTTCATTGCAGGTTTTGTGGGCTATGTTAATTTTCTCCAAGGTGTAATCGACACTATAGATGAAGAATCGCATACATTGGTCGTTTCAACTGAGTATGGTAAGCTGGAATTAAATTATGAACAAGAAGATATTAAGATGGGAGATGAAGTTTTGCTTGTTATCAGACCTGAAACCTTGACCCTATCTCCATCACACGGAACAGAGCAACAGAATACATTTCATGGTACAGTAGAAAGTCATATGTATGCAGGAAACCTTGCAAAATATACGATTAAAGTCGAAGATAGGGAGATGGTTGTTGATCAATACAACCCAAAGGATTCCGAGCATTTTAAGAAAAACGATAAGGT
>JAZFVY010000244.1:0-10087 GCA_036447975.1 Desulfobacterales bacterium | reverse complement strand
AGACAATTTGATATCTGTTCCTCGAGGACATTTTTACTCGTGGTTTCCACCAGGTTGCTTTCAATAAGCTTCATGGCTATGGCATTGGAAAGAGGTTCGATACAGTCTCTAATACTTCCTATTGCTTTTCTGCGGGCATACTCTTTTGAGGATTCGATTCTTGATAAGATTTTTGATTCGCGTGAACTTGGACGAAATACTTTCGCCATAAGGTATCACCTTATATTAATGTAAATATATTAAGTATGATTTTTTTTGATTGAATAATAATGCCAAGAACAGACTATTGCAAGGAAAATGTTTGCCCAGGTTTAAACAGGATAACAAGTACAGATTATTCATGAAAACTCGGTTTAACCTCTTCAATAATTAATTGGGCGGATTTTTTTTCGTTCCATAGGTTCCAGCGCAGCCGGTACGCAATCTGATCAAAGTGTTCCTTCAAAGGTATGCTGGGATCGATGTTGAAATGAATGGCGTTATAAGTTTTGCCGATACTTCCCGAAGCCTGTTTTAAAAGCATGCGCCTATGATTTTTGCCGACAATTTTTGAAGATGCAACCTTGACGTTCCTTGACATAAAAAGCGGTTCAGGATTGCCTGAGCCGAATGGCTTTAAGGATTCTATCTCATCAATGAGAGCATCTGAAATATCGCCAAAATCGAGTTCATAGTCGATGGAAATTTTCGGAATAAAATCATCAGGTTTTGTCATATTGTCTATGGCGGTTTCAAATCTTGTTTGAAATCGGGCTATTTTTTTTGACATTATTTTAATTCCTGCGGCCATTGAATGCCCGCCAAAGTTTTCGAGATCATCGGCGCATGCCATAAGCCCTTTATAAAGATCTACTCCCGGAATACTTCTGGCTGAACCTTTTCCAATCCCGGCCGTTGTTGTGATAAGCACTACGGGGCGGAAATATTTTTGCATAATTCTGGCAGCTACGATACCGAGAACGCCTAAATGCCAATCCTGGTGTGTTAAGACCAAGGTTTTTTTTTGGAGCAGGTGAGGGTTTTTCTTTAATTGGCCCTCGATTTGTGTGAGTATTCCATTTTCGATGCTTCGGCGTCTTTGGTTCATATGGTTGAGGGATTGCGCAATTTGCTCGGCGGTCTCAGTATTTTTAGTTGTTAAAAGTTCTACAGCTATTGAAGCGTGGTCTATTCTGCCCGCTGAGTTTAATCTGGGCGCTAGACCGAAAACTATATCATCGGTATCAACATTGTTTTTGTTGATCCCACTGGCTTCTATTAGTGCATTCAGGCCTGGCCGATTACTTGAAGTGATGATATCAAGACCTGTTCTGGTAAGTATGCGATTTTCAGCAACAAGGGGAACCATGTCGGCCAGGGTTCCAAGGGCTACGAGATCACAGACACTTTTCAAATTTGGCTCCGGCCGGTTCTGCCAGAAATGGATTTCACGCATTTTTTTTCGAAGGCAAATCAGAAGACAAAATGCCACACCGACTCCGGCAAAATCATCAAAACTTGACGGGCAATCATGACGTTTGGGATTTACGACAGCAACAGCCTGGGGTATTGTATCCGATATAATATGGTGGTCGGTTATGATTACATCAATTCCAGAGGACTTTGCCGTTTCAACGGCATCGTGACTGCCGGACCCGCAATCAGTGGTGATGATGAGGTTTATTTTCTTTGACAATGCATAATCTGAAATGTGGTTTTTTTGCAGGCCGTAGCCTTCATTTGCCCTGTGAGGGATATAGTATGATACATCAGCGCCGGCAGAAAGGATAAACTCAAAAAGGATTGTTGTGGCGGTTATTCCGTCAACATCATAATCGCCGAAGATCAAGATTTTTTCATTTTGCTTTATGGCGGTCAAGATGCGATTGACCGCGGCGTCCATATCCTTTATGGAAAACGGCGGGTTAAAACGGCTAAGTGAAGGGTTAAGGAAATTTGAGGCGTCTTCTTCGGAAACAATATTACGATTGACCAGAATTGACGCAATGGCGGGATGGCATTTTAGAATCATGCAGAGCTTATCAATCGTATGAATATCAGGCCGTAGAATTTGCCACTGTTTTTTCATGAAACGGGCATATATCCTATATTTAAGATTTGGACAACATCAAATTCTATACTTGTTCTCAAAAAAGGGCTTAAGCGCTAACTTCTTTTTTGATCGAACTTTTTTTATTGAAATAATGAGGAATATGATGGTACCTATGAATTACAAAGGTTTAATTCTGTATTTATTATTGTAGACCATTTAAGAAATTCAGTAACACTGTAGCTTTTTAAAAAATATTACCACTCGTTTGAAATCGATTTTCTTCAAAGAACTGAACTGTTAAGAAATTCATAATTTTGGAAACCATAAAGAAATATTTGCGAGTTGATCGCAGAGAAATCTGTTTTCTAAGATTTATTTTTGAGGCTTATGATGGTATCGCAATAATAACAACAATTGATTCTGACTCGGGTATTGTATTGCTTACCATTGCTCCAGGTTGTGAAGACGATGTAGAAATGATTTTACAGGATCTTAAAAAGGATATTATGATTGAACGTACAAACGTTAAAAAATGAATAACAAATATCTATTTATTAATACAATCGGTTGTCAGATGAATGTGTATGACTCCGAACAGATTGCCAGGGCCCTAAAGCCCATGAGTTACAGGAAGACCCCATTTCTGGATATGGCGAATCTGATTATTGTCAATACATGTACAATCAGGGAAAAGGCAGAACAGAAGGTCTTCAGCTTTTTAGGGCGTCTTGCCGGCTTAAAAAGAAAAAAGCCTGATCTAATTATCGGGGTCGGGGGATGCGTGGCACAGCAGGAAGGCGGAAAGATACTGGAGCGTGCCCCGTATGTTGACCTTGTTTTTGGGACAAATGCTATCGGTCGTTTGCCGGTTATTATCGAGAGGATAGAGGCAAAAAAATGCCGTATTGTCGATGTTGAAATGTCAGAGCAGATTGAGGAGTTGGATTTTTGTGCGGATGAGTCCCAAGACGGGAAGGTTTCGAACTTTGTGACCATCATGCAGGGATGTGACAATTATTGTACATATTGCGTGGTTCCTTATGTGCGAGGCAGGGAAACAAGCAGAGATCCAGAGAGAATAGTTAATGAAATCCGCTGTCTTGTTGAATCCGGTGTTCGGGAGGTTACTCTGCTGGGCCAGAACGTAAACAGTTATGGAAAGAAGGAGGGTCTTTGTGCATTTCCCGAGCTGCTGGCGCTTGTTAATGAAATTGACGGGCTTTTGAGAATCAGATTTACAACCTCCCATCCCAAGGATCTTTCAGAAGATCTCATGTTTGCTTTTAAAAACCTTGATAAGTTATGCAACCATATCCATTTGCCGGTACAGTCAGGCTCGAACAGGATCTTAAAAGGGATGAACCGAAAATATTCCAGGGAATTATACCTTGAAAAAGTGAATAAACTGTTTAATATTTGTCCTGACATCGCTATTACGTCCGATATTATTGTTGGCTTTCCAGGAGAGACAAGGGGTGATTTTGAGGAAACCTTGGACTTGATAAAAAAAGTGGAATACGATAGTCTGTTTGCATTTATATATTCTGATCGTCCCAACGCAACCGCAGCACACTTTCCGGACAAGATTTCAGAACAGGAAAAGAAAGAAAGATTACTGCAGGTGCTCGACTTGCAGGATCATTTTACGACCCGGAAGAACAAAGAGCTTGAAGGATCAACACAATTGATCCTTGTAGAAGGTTTGAGTAAGAAACAGAGTGTGATTGGTATACAAAACTGTCATCAGGATGTCCAGTGGACTGGACGAACATCAACAAACAAGATAGTGAACTTTATCCAGGGTGATGACGCTGTTTCCTGTGATGAAATCACTACTGGCCAAATGATTTATGTCGAAATTGTAAAAGCATTTCCCCATTCACTCTTTGGCAAACAGGTTAGGGTTGAACCAACATCCCTTGGTTTGAGAGGAGAAGAGAGTTATGTTGCATAAGGTAAGTATAGCGGGTATGACAATGGACCCGACATCAAATACACCGATTATTATCTTAAAGTCAGTGGAAGGTGATCAGGCAATCCCCATATGGATCGGTTTGCTGGAAGCCACATCCATAGCTTCGGCACTTAAGAACATTAAGTTCGACCGACCAATGACCCATGATCTTTTTAAAAATCTCATTGAAAGTCTGGACATGGAAGTTTCAAAGGTTGAAGTGTGCGATTTAAAGGATAACACCTTTTTCGCCAAGATATATTTCACGTCTCAAGAAAAAAATTTCAGTATGGATGCTCGACCAAGCGATGCAATTGCCATCGCACTTCGATTTAGGGCTCCCATTTATGTGGATGACAAGATTATCGAAAAGTCTCAAATGATCGAAGCTGATTATGAAATGTTAAATAAAAGCGAAGAAGGAAAAAAGTGGGCAGAATATCTTAAAAACCTCTCTCCGGACGATTTTGGGAAATACAAAGTATAATTGTTGTTATCTTTTCAGGGACCTGTGCCAAGTCAAACTCCATTTCTAAACAGTAACAGTTTAGATCTTTGAAACAAATCGATTTCAAACGAGCGGAAATATTTTTATAAAGTTAAAGTGTTACTTTAAACAAAATTGAACCTGGCAGCCTGTTACTATAGCTCACAGCTGTGATCTTGGCACCTCCCATCCGAGCCTCCAGAATATCGCTAAGCGCATCGCCATTCATATACCTTCCAGACCTTATCTGTGCTGATGAATCCGGCTTCAAGCGAGATGAGAAATCCGGTTTATACGCCTTTCAGCATACCTTTAAATAACAATGACAGGCTCCAGGAATAAACCATAGCCCGCATTTCCCATGAAGAATTTATCTGGCTTTTATTTTTGTTAGTAAATATTAAGATATTAATCACTTAAATTGACATAGACGGATAATTTGATTAAACACTCTGATATTCAACTTTTTTTTGATAAATTCTTCACCAAAGGCGAGCCAGCGCGGCACAGGAACTGCGTTATTCAGCCCTCGAAGTAGAGTAGACTGCGTCTTCGGGCTGAAATGCCTTGTTCCTGCACCGCTCTGGCTCGTGAGAAATGCGGGATAGGACATCATTTCAGAAAAAAATTGCATGAAGCAATATGTTTATTATATAAGGAAAAGAATGAAACTGTATACAATCATATGGGATTTTGACGGCACAATCCTTCCATCAGACCCCTACGATAGTGAACAGAGATTATTACTTTACAAAGTGAACGGGTCAGGGGAAAAAATTCCTTTTTTCAAACGCGTTGTTGCCAGAGCCATCATCTATGCCGATATGAAGGAATGGCTTGGAGAGTCCTTTAAGAAATATTACCTCTGGGTTTTAAAGGGCACTAGAATTGAAGTTCTTGATAGAGTCGCAGAAGACCTGGTAAAAAAAATTTCAGAAGCGGATCGACAGACCTTTTTCCGGTTAAAAGGAGATGGCCATAATATGATGATAATAAGCTGTGGAACGCTTGAACTAATCGAACGGATTATAAAACTTGCTGGTTTAGGCGGATGTTTTAAGATGATCTCGGGAAATCGGTTTCAATTCGAAAATGATCATATTGCTGGTATGGATTTTGATATTTTAAACCCGGCGGATAAAATAAAAATGATGAATGTACGGGGCATCTTGCCTGAACAGTCCGTCGTAATTGGTGATGGTTACACAGACCTTCCTCTGCTGGACTGGGCAGGGGTTCCTGTTCTTATTGATCGGACAGGTGAAAAAAAGGAGAAATACGCAAAGAAAGGTTACCATTTTATATCTTCTATTCCTGAACTAATTGAGATAATTAACCCGGGTATTTCAGGAACCGCGGTTGCTGCAGCCACATAGATTCACATTGTATTTTTGCTTATGAGCGACAAAATGAAAACTCACGGATTAATCGTTTTTGATATGGATGGGGTTATTGTCGATGTCTCAGGGTCCTACCGTGAAACTGTTAGGCAAACTGCCAGATTATTTCTCAAAGAAGCCAGCTCGTGGGAAGATCTGCCTGATCCTTTGTTTTCCTTAACCGATCTTTCCAGAGTAAAGCAAAGCGGGGGGCTGAATAATGATTGGGACTTAACTTTTTTGGTCATAAATCTTTTGTTTACTTTAGTAAATGGCTTAACAGACTGTGAAGATCCGAATCCCTGGTCAAGGTATTATAAAATGATCAGACGTTGTGATGTTGCAGCCCTGGCTCAATTTTTAAACTCTACAAAAAAACCGATAACAACTTTGCTAGAAAAAAGGGGCAAACAAAGGCACGAATTCCCCACCAGTCTTTACACGGGTGATGTTGGAAGCGGGAATATTATAAAGCAGATTTTTCAGGAGATATATCTTGGAAAGGACCTCTTTGAATCCACTTACGGTATTCCGGCAAAAGTATATTATGAGAAGGGGTATATAAACAGAGAAAAACTTCTGATCGATAAATCCATCCTTGAAAGCCTTTCAAAAGACAATATTCTGGCCATTGCTACAGGCCGGCCCAAAGCTGAAGCTGACTATCCTTTAGGTTTTTTTGACCTGAGAAAGTTTTTCACTGTTATCTACTCTCTTGACGATTGTCTCCGAGAAGAGCAAAAGATATTTGAACAGAAGAAAAGAAAAGTTTCCTTCAGCAAGCCGAATCCATTTATGCTTGATGCCATTGAAGAAATCTACGGAGATAATGTTTCCGAATTCTATTATATCGGGGATATGCCCGATGATATGGTGGCAGCCTCAAAATCCAGGGCAGGATTTGTTGGAATCGGCATTCTCATATCATCTTCTGACAAAGACAAGCTGAAAGAAGACTTGTTACAGGCAGGTGCGGTATATATTATTGAAGATTTTAAGGAGATAAAGGGAATAGTAGAATCAAAAAAAGTATAATTCAATATCATTCTAATACTTATTGTTTGTCTAAAACCGGGTGCTTTGCACCCGGTTGCAAACGCAACGTTTAAATCACGGACGTGCTTTTTACTTCCCCTCCTATTCACTGTAATCCATCATTTCCTGTATTGAAGATGGAAATAATGTCATACGGTGTATTTACCAAAAAGTCTGGTAATGCGTGCTTCAATTTCTCTTTGCTGTGAAATCCCCAGCTCACAGCTATGCTCTTTACGCCTGCCTTCCTGGCCTCCCGAATGTCGCTCAACGCATCACCAATCATATATGTTACATTCGGCTTAACTTCAAATTCGTCCATAGTCCTGCGAATTTTTTCCGACTTTGAACCATATTGTTCGGATCCAACAATCAGATTAATTGGGCCAAGAAGTCCGTTATCTTCGAGAACTTGAGTTACAGCATACTTTATATTTGTAGTGATAATCACTATATAATTTTCCTTCCCAAGCTCCTGAATTACTTTCTTCATACCTGAAAAAACCATTGGAGGCGTAGTATTTTTAGTGAGAAGTTCGAATGCCTGCTCTGTAAATTCTCCGACTTTATCTTCAGGGAGTCCAATCTGTTGTCCAAGGTCTTGGAAGGATAGGTTTTCCAGGTTTTCGATATCTGCCCTAACTGGAATTATAGGGTGATTTACCGCCTGACAAGCCTGTTTAGCAATCTCTAAATTGATGTTGAGAGAATCTACTATTACACCGTCATAATCGAATATAATCAACTTATTTTGCATGGATCCCAATCTCTACTGATAAACTCACCAACGGCTTATTTTTGAGATAGGTTCTAATAGCATTTTTCAAAATGGAGAGAATTAACAGCCCCGTAACCTGTTATCAGGCAACCAGAGCTTTTGCCTTTTCTGAGGCTGAAGCAGCGTTGGAGCCATAACCATCACCACCTATTTTGTCGACAAAATCCTGTGTTACCGGCGCACCCCCTGCCATTATTTTGACCTGGTCACGAATGCCTGCCTCCTTTAGTGCTTCAATGGTTTTTTCCATTTTCGGCATCGTTGTCGTTAACAGTGCAGACATCCCAACAATGTCAGGGTTGTGATTGTTAACCGCTTCTACAAAGTCTTGTGGCGTGACGCTCGTTCCCAAATCAATAACCTTAAAACCAGCTCCTTGAAGCATCATACCAACTATATTTTTTCCAATATCATGAATATCACCTTCAACGGTCCCTATGACAACCGTGCCTGCACCTGCCTCATCCCCTTCGGCAAGGAACGGCTTAAGGATGTCCATGGCACCGTGCATGCAGCGGGCACATTGAATTACTTCGGGAATAAACATTTCGCCAGCTTTGAATCGCTTCCCGACCACATCCATCCCTGCCAGCAGACCGTTGTCAAGGATTTCCCGAGCGTTAGCAACTTTATCGAGAGCTTCCAGAACAAGTCTCTTCACTTCCGCTTCGTTGCTTGTAATCAACTCTTTTGCAATTTTATCAAGTAATTCTTCCATTAATTTCAATCCTTTCTATACTCTTTTTGAGCGAACCCTTTGAGTTGAAACCTTTCTGATTATTTGCCGCCTGCTTCTAAGGCTTTACGTTCGGCAACTGCCGCCTCAAACTCCGCATAGATCCTATCAAGTTCTTTTTGTACTTTGGCTGAACACGGCTCAGGTTTATAGTTATTGATGATATCCATCGACTTTTCATAAGCCAGCTCAACAATATCCGGCGATCCTGCGTTTTCCCAGTTTTCTCTGTAGTCACGGTTCATGAGTGTTGTCTTGGACATCCTTTTGAAATTCTTTAACGTATGCTTATGCGTAATGAATTCACCAGCCGGTCCGACATCTTTAATTACATCATAGGCTATGTTTTTCTCTGAAACCTGAATGCCGTTAACCACCTTTAGAATCATATCTAGGAACTCATTCTGCAACAATGCTGATGCATAATCCCAAGTCAATGCGCTGTCGAGCATCCCGACGCCATAAATCATGTTGGCACCTGCCAACGCTGGTATAATGGCGGTCAGGGTGAACTCGTGGCCGGACTGGGCGTCAAGCTTTTTGCTGTCAACCTACCCGCCGCCTACCCACGAAGGTATCTTGTAAAACTGAGCCAGCTTTGCGATAGCCGCGCTGAGCATTGCCATTTCCGGTGCGCCCATTACCGCTATGGTTGTTCTTAAATCCATGATGCTGGTTGAGCTTCCGTATACCATGGGAGCACCTTTTCGAACCAGCTGGCCAAGGGCAATAGAGCCTAAAACTTCAGAATTATGGGTTACCAGTGTGCTTGCAAGATCCACACATGTTGTAGCACCGCACAAACCCAATCCATTTATCTTGATTGGTATACCGAATTTGCATGCTTCGATTAACACATCTGTTGAATCTTCCGTCAGGACAAGTGGACTAACTGGATCAGCAGAGCAGGTAAACAACGGTGCCTGGCTCAATTGATCTTCTCCGCCAGTAACAACAGCGCCCATTTTTACTGCGGCCTTAAAATGCTCAACAGTATAAATTCCCAAAAAGCCATGTTTTGATGAATGCTTGAAAAAGGAATAAGCATTGTATATGCTGGCCATGTCCTCATCAAGGTCACGGGGTGTAAGCGGTCTTTCCCAGCCCACAATATTTTCGAGCGTGTCTATAAAGCGAACCGAATCATCCACATCTTTTTTGGTTGCATCTCGTAATTTTCGGGTCACAGGATCGATCAGTTGCGCGGCTTCTCCAAAATTGACAAACCCTGTTATTTTACCCCCTGGAACGTAATCGTTATCAGGATTGATCGCATGGGCGCGATAGGTTGCCGGTGTTGAATGAATCGCATCTTCCACTATGTGAGACGGAATCTTTACAATCTGGCTCGCCTCATCAACGACACATCCGTTGTCTCCGAATATAACCCTTGCATTGGGGCTCATTACCTTTAGACCGATATTCCAGAGAACATCGAGCGTGGACATGTGGATCTGCTCGATGTCATCCGGGCTGAGCACATTCAGTCCAAAACTGCCTGCATTTAACAAATTGGAATATTGATAATTAATTGTCATAAAGCCACCTCCTCATATTAAGAGAAATATTTTATCAATTGCTCAACTTTGAGAACACCATCATATTCAAGCTTTTCATCCGCTTGTTTAAGCACGCCTTTTTTACCATCAGGATCGCCCAGGCTTGTAACCACAATATCAGCCTCAC
>JAZFVY010000243.1:0-3303 GCA_036447975.1 Desulfobacterales bacterium | reverse complement strand
CCAACAAAAACATCACCTTCACCATATTCACCGGGACCGGTTTTAAAAAATCTTTGCAAAACTTTTGCTTTTTCCCTGCTCCCCAGTTCTTGTAACTTTCTTTGAATATTTTGCACCAGCATCTACTCATTTATTTCCTTTTTTGTTTCAACCAACTCACAAGTTCACCATCCCTTCTCCATACCCAGCATGAATCAATAAGGTAACCTTTTATCATATCAGATGAGACCCCATTGCCTCCTGGTTCTCTGCCGCTATAGACCCAGAAGCCTTGCATTGCAGCCGGTGCCATTGCAAGTAAGAGTGTTGTCAGATGCACACATCTCTTATTTCCTTTTAAACTTTTCTTTACTTTCGATGTAAATCCCGGTGAAATTCTCATCCCTTTAATCATATCGAGACTGTTGGATGTCTCAATACATTCATCGTAAGGAATGCCGGGCATTTCCACATTAATTTCTTTAATGGTAAGCGATGAACACTCAATTAGCATTCGTATAATCATGTGATGCACTGTATGTGGCTGGTGCTTTTCCCCTGAAATATAGATAGCTATCAAAGCATCCTCTTTCAGTTCCCCTTCAACGACAATGTATTCATCATCATATTCATAAGTGGAGATTTCTATATTTCTGGCATGAATCTTCCTGCCTTTGTACTGATTGTCCAACCCCATTATTCCCTCCAGCAATATGTCCTAACCGATACAATCATGGATTGGCCCGTATTTCTCATCCCGCTTGAAGCAGGATGAGAAAAACGGACACACAATTTGTTTTAATGTTTGAAACTTCTTTGGCCCGTATAGACCATGGTTGCGTCGGCCTCGTTGCAAGCCTCGATGGACTGGTAGTCGTTTCCCGACCCGCCCGGATGAATCACGGATGTAATCCCTTCGCTTAGTCCAACATCCACGCCGTCCCTGAAAGGGAAAAATGCGTCACTGACCATAGTAGCGCTAATCAGCCCGCCTTTTTCAAGTGTCACTCTTTTATCAATTTCCGCTTTCTTATCGTCGTCTTTGAGATCGTTATAGGGAATACCATGAATCTCAAAACAGTAACGGTCTGCAAGCTTGCGATAGGCCTTGTCCCTGGCAATCTCGGCAACGCCCACACGGTCCTGCTCTCCGGTTCCTATGCCGACTGTTACCTGATCTTTGACATAAATGACTGAATTTGATGTAATCCCTGATTCCACGAGCCAGCCAAATAGCATATCGTCATATTCCTGCTCCGTGGGTTCCCGATTGACCTTATAAAGCTTGCCTTTGTACTCGCATTCCGCAAGCTTGAGTTCCGCCTTGGTGCGGGCTGTCGGTACAAATGACCACTGGGCGATAATACCTCCGTCAATCAGGCTTTTGAATTCCACACAGCGTTTACCCACAAAGGTCTGAAGCCGATCAATATTGCCGATTCGGATAACCCTGAGATTTTTTTTCTTTGCAAAAATACTCATTGCCCCTTCTTCAAAATCTGGCGCCACCACAACTTCAGCATATTGTTCGTAAATGGCTTCAGCCGTTGCCATGTCAACAGGCCTGTTAACGGCGATGCACCCTCCGAATGCAGCCACCCTGTCTGCAACATTTGCCTTGTGATATGCATCTTCCAGTGTGTCAGAACGGGCAACACCACAGGGATTATTGTGCTTTACGATCACCACCGTTGGTTTGTCCACAAAATATCTCAGGATGTTCAAGGAATTGTCCGCATCGGTCAGATTGGTCTTTCCGGGATGCTTACCTGACTGCAACAGCTCAATGTCTGAGGCCAGATACTGGCCCGGTTGAATCGTCTCGGTTTCTCCCAAAACCAGATTTCCGTTTGCCAGTCTGTAGAGCGCTGCTTCCTGGCCCGGGTTTTCACCGTATCTTAAACCTTTCTGGATGTTGTCAATGGTCCAGGCAACTTTTTCATAAAAAAGGGTCTGCCTTTTATCCTGGTCCACAAAGCTAATTTCCATTCCAGGAGTAAAGTGATCATCCATTATTGTTCTATACATTTTCTTCAAATCTTCAGCCATTTTATTCTCCTTTTTATTGATAACATCCCTTCACATCTTTAAAAGCACTGGAACCCAAAAATTCGGCAATGGTGCGGTCGTAGACTGCGGTGTATTCAAACGCCTTTTGCGCCAGACGAAAACGAAGTCCCAGGGATATTGAACCATTATTTGTTTCCATCTCGGAAATAACCTCTCCATAGTCAGAAGGATCAACCACCGATGCAACCCGTATATAATTTTTGGCGGAAGCCCTTATCATGCACGGTCCTCCGATATCTATGTTGCCCCTGGCGGCTTCAACCGTTACGTCCGGTTTGGAAATAGTATCTTTAAAAGGATACAGATTGCCGATAACCATATCAATATGAACAGAACCTGTTCTCTTGATGTCATCATTGTGGGCGTCATTATATGTCTCGGTTAAAAGCCCGAGATATATTTTGAAATCTAAAGTCTTTACAAGACCGCCCTGGGTTTCCGGCTGACCGGTGTAATCCGAAACCTGTGTCAGGCAGGATTCAGCCGCATCCCCGATGATCTCTTTTATCTTCGTGTATGTGCCACCTGTTGAAAACAATTTTATCTCAGGATTTATCCTGAGCAATTCAGGTATGAACCCCTCCAGACCTCTTTTGTCAAAAACACTTGCCAGCACATGTCTTACCTTTACCAGATCATCAATCTTCTCAACCACGTTCATACTCATAGCATCTACCTCTTTCCTTCATACTCATTAATAAACCGTTTAAAGAACCGCTCCATGAAATCATGGCGCTCACTAGCCAGCTTTTTTCCTTCATCTGTTAATATCCGATCCCGAATTTTACAGAGTTTTACTTTATATTCCCTGAAACCGGTATCATCTTTTGAATACGGTTCAGCTTCTTCTGCATTGACATCAGGATTATGAAGCCGTGCACCCACTTCACCGGCAAAAAGATATGCCCTGGCAACCCCCACAGCACCAATGGCATCGATTTTGTCGGCATCGAACAATACCTTTGCCTCTGCTGTTTTTGGCGCACTATTTCCCCGGAATCGATGGGACCTGATACAGTGGACAATATTTTCTTTTTGCTTTTCAGTAAGTGGAAGCGCTGTCACGATGGGTTTCGCCATCTGCGAGCCTATTTCTGCGTGGCATACAGCTCCGTTGGAAGCGTCCTGGTGAGATCTGCCGATATCATGCAGATAGGCCGCAACAAGGAGTACATCCATGTCCACGCCTTCAGCCGCACCGATACGTTCACACAATCTGGATACCCGAAGCGTATGCTCCCAGTCATGACTCCC
>JAZFVY010000242.1:0-8371 GCA_036447975.1 Desulfobacterales bacterium | reverse complement strand
AGCACGAGACCGGTTTTGATGTAGTACTCGGTCTGAACGGCCGGCATGGCCCATTTGGGGGTTCCGACGGTGTTGCTGATCAGCATACCGAAAAAGATCGCCCAGGCGGCGTAACCGATACCGTAATATTTCATCGTCGCCTGGCTGGCGGCGATGTATGTTAGGATCGCTATGAGAAAGACAAACACAAAGCCTTTGATGAACTCGCCGAACGGCTTGCCCATAGCAACAATACCGATACCGAAGAAAACGGCGAAGGCAATTCCCAGCCCGATTAAGGAAAAGATCTTATTGTAGGCTTTGGCCTTGGTTTTGCCTTTGGCCTTAGAAGCCTTCAGATGAGTGTCCCGCCATGCGGCAATAGAAACCTTGGCCTCGCTGTTAAGGTTTTCGTTACTGAATCCCGCTGCTTCGGCTGCTTTTTCAGCGGCCACGGATTTTGCATAGGCCTCTTTTTCTGCTGCTTTGGCTTTTTCATATTTTGCTAGGGCCTTTTCTTTTTTGGCCGCTGCTTTTTCCGCACTCATGAAAAATGCATCCAGCGGGTTATTCGACCACTTGCCTGGTTTTCCGGAAAATTTTTTAATCCATTTTCCGAGACCGATATTTCTGGCCCGAACCTTCTTTTTGGCGTCGGCCAACTGGTACCATGCGATGGTCTTTAGCTCAGCGGTCCGTTTGGCCTGTACGCCATACGTGGCTTCGGCCTTCCCGAGCTTGGCTTTTATATCCCCGGCATGAGGAAAATAGAACACAATGCCGAGCAGAAGGATGAAGAAGCCGAGCCATACGGCCCACCAATCCTCCTTTTTCCACAATTCGGACCATTCCCACTTTCCGACGTCTGTTACGACATCACTTCCGACATTTTCAGCCATAATTTACCTCCTAAAGGTTAAAATGTTTGCCGAACCGCCGGGCCCGCGGTTGCAGCGCATGCCATGAATAAATAAACGGGGCGCTTACCTGGCGGTTATAAAAAAACAACTTAACTATAGAAGTGCCTATTAGCAAATTACATGCCACCGGGGTTTAAATATATAACATGCTGTTTTTCCACGTTCTTTGGTTTAACAAGCCAATGGCAGGCGGAGTGAGTGCCGCCTCAAGGTGTCACTTGTAATCCTGTTTTTCCGGTCGTTCAGCTAGGCCGGGGAAACGGCTAACGCCGGGATTTACAAGATTTTCCAAGGCAAAAGGGGGAGGTGCCTTTATAGGGGAAAGGGTGGATGCCGCTTTCAGATGGCAGTGCCACTTTGTGGTGCTACATTCACGGTATCTGCGGCGCCGTCAGGGCCGGTAACGATCAACCTGTACTCCAAAACGTTTGATAATTTTCTGTAAGGATTGACGCTTGATGCCGCTGATCCGGGCAGAAAGGGTTACGTTGCCTTTCGTGTGCTCCAAAAGGTGATAAAGATAATTAAGGGTAAAATCCTCGACAGCTTTCTCTTTGAGTTCCTTGTAAGGGCGGGTAAGGACGGTATTTTGAAGGTTGTCTGGCAGGTAAATCTCCGACGCCGGCAGGATATCACTTGAAATCGCCTGTTCCGGGGTCATGGCACTCCATCCTCGAATCGTATTTTCCAGCTCCCGAATATTACCGGGCCAATCTTTTTTAAGAAGATAGTTCATTAGTTCCAGTGGTACCTTCTTTGTGGAAACATTTTGTTCACAAGCAGCTTTCTCCAAAAAATGGTCCACCAGCAGAGGAATGTCTTCCCTGATTTCTCTTAGAGGAGGCATGGTCATGGTGGCCACAATTAACCGGAAGTACAGGTCTTCCCGAAATCGGTGCTTTTTCATTTTATTTTCCAGGTTCAGATTGGTCGCTGCAATGATCCGAACATCGACTTCATGAGGGGTGCTGGTACCCAGAGGCTTTATTATTTTATCTTGCAGAACTCCCAGAAGTTTGGTTTGCACTGCAAGAGAAAGATCTCCAATTTCGTCGAGGAATATGGTGCTGCCGTGGGCCTGATCAAAGAGTCCCTTTTTGTCTTCATGGGCATTTGTGAATGCGCCTTTGTGGTATCCGAACAATTCACTTTCCAGTATGCTTTCCGGAAGGGCGGGGCAGTTCACTGTTACCATGGATTTGCGACGCCTGTTGCTGCATCGATGGATCGCCCGGGCCGCCAGATCCTTTCCTGTTCCGGTTTCACCGAGGATTAAAACGGTAACGTCCGTTCTGGCCAGCATTTGAACGGTATTGAAGATCTTAAGCATCGGCTTGCTTTTGCCCACCATGTTTTCAAAAGGGGCTTGCTCACAGACTCGTTCGAAAAGGCGGGCGTTTTCACGAACCAGACGATTCAGCTCCAGGCCCTTTTTTAAAATATGAATCAGTCGCTTTTCCTCAAAAGGTTTCTGAATGAAATCATAGGCACCGGCCTTGACGGCTTCAACCGCCTTTTCAACCGTGCCGAAGGCAGTCATGATGATTACTGTTACGGCCGGATCAAAATCCTTGATGGCCTGAAGCAGAGAAATACCGTCCATCTCGGGCATTAGAATGTCAGCCAGCACGACATCAACCGCCTCTTTCCTTAGTATTTTCAAAGCATTCGACCCATTCTCAGCCAGCAGTACCCGGCAATCTATTTCCTGAGTTATGGTTCGCTCCAAGCCGTTAAGAAGATCGGTTTCATCGTCAACGATTAATATGGTATCAGCCATCATCAACTCCTTTTACCTTTTAAAGCGTCATCCGTAGGAAGAAGAACCGTAAAGGTGCTTCCCTTTCCCAAAGCGCTTTCCACTTCGACGTCACCGCCATGCTGTTTGATGATGCCGTAGCTTATTGAAAGACCCAGTCCGGTTCCTTTTCCCGCCTCCTTGGTCGTGAAAAAAGGGTCGAATATCCGTCCAAGATGTTTATCGGATATACCGGGTCCGGTATCCGCAACTTGGATGGCCAACAGGTTGCCTTCATTTTGCAACATCGTTCGGACGGTTATTTCGCCGCCCTCTGTCATGGCCTGTCTTGCGTTCATAATAAGATTCATGAGCACTTGTTTGATCTTTTGGGCATCCACGGTAAGCTTTAAAATATTAGCAGAGAAATCTCTACGGACAGTGATCCGTTCCATCTGCATCTGGAGTTCCAGTACGGATAACACATCTTCAATGCAGGTGTGGATATCTGTTTTAATTTTCGTGGGCTCTGAAACTCTTGAAAAGTTCAAGAGGGCATCCACTACTGACTTGCACTGGTCGGTGTGTTTCTGAATAATCTGAATGTCATTCTTTAACTGGTTGTCCGACGCTTGCCCCTTGGCAATCAGACTTGAATAACATCGGATTACCTCCAATGGATTGTTGATTTCATGGGCCACGCCCGAAGCCAGTTGACCGATTGAGGCCAGTTTCTCAGTTTGTGTCAGATATTTTTCCATTTTTCGCCGCTCTGTTATGTCATGAAACACTGCATTGGTCCCGGCAAATCGGTCATTTTCATCCCGGCGGGCGGTTGCCGAAACCATTACTGTAATCTTTTTGCCGGAGCTATCGACCAGGAGGACTTCGAGCCCCTGGAGGAATCCTTTTTCTTTTACCGTACGAAAGAATGAACCAGCATCCCGCGTGTCCCAGAAGAGTTGATAAAAGGATTCGAGAGAGAGAGCTTCAGACTTGTTTTTAAAACCAAAAAGTTTAATGCCGGCCCTGTTGACGTCGATCATCCGAGCTTCATTGTCAAAAATTAGAATAGCATCCCGTGAGGATTCAAAAAGGTGACGGTACTTGGTCTCAGATGTTTTCAGTTCATCATGGGCCTGCTGCAGGTCGGTGGCCACATTCTCAAAAGCTACTTTGAGTTGTTCGACCTCATCCCTGGATTCTTCAATCAGGACATCTTGATTTTGGTCCGAGTTTCCGGAAATGTTGCGGAATATGGAAAGGAGCCCCTTCAACTCGAGAACGACGGTCCGGTTAAAGAGAAGATAATGGAGGACTATCAGTGAAAAAAGGGAAATGATGGCGATGAGAAAGACAACCCAGGCGGTTTTCTTGATACGTCCAAAGGATATGTCAAACGGTATATAAATCGTGTCAGCCGCCACGACATCGCCTATCTTATAATAGTATCCGCCTTTGGTTCCGTATATATCTTTCATGGCCTGGGGAGCGTCTTCTGGGTTTCCGTGGCAGTAAAGGCACTCGGATTCTACATATATCGCTCTGAGACGTGTGTAATACGATCCATTCTCTTTCTGAATCAAACCATGCCACTCATTTGTACTTCGGTGGGATGCAAACCATTGCAGCATATCCATCTCGAATTTGTCGGCCTTATTTATCGGGTTCAAGGGGTTTTTTGATGCCCGTTTGTATTGAAAATCGGGAAATCTTTTGTGAAGACGGCTCATAACTTCCCTTCCCACAAAAGACGTGGAAATGGCCTGAGGAATAAAAGAGTCAGAGGGAAGCAGATTGATCACCTTTGGTCTGAGCACTTCTTTGACATAGGTTCGTGTAGCGTCTGCCGTGGCAATAAAAATTTCGGTTTCTTTATAAACTTCTTTGGTTGCCAAATTTTTCAGGTAGTAATAGACGGATACTGATGTGAGGGCGCAAAACAGCAAGAGAATGCATGAAGACCCTATTTGGAATTTGGTTTTGATTGTGAGCTTTTTCATAATCTGCTATTTATCCTTTTTGGCTTCGTTGATTTGTGAAACTGCCCCACCTTGGGCAATGCTAGCACTTGATGTTTGGAATTGGCTTTGCCCGAATATGCGTGTTGATTATAGCCTATCTTTTTGCCGATGTTTTGCTTGACGGGGGCTCAGACTTCGAGATATTTGAAAAATTTATTATTTGTGGCAAAAAAAGATAGTTGAAGTATATAATAAACAGAACCTTTCGCGATTCTATTTAAATTACGGGAAATGCGAGCTTGAGTCAAGGAGATAAGAATCTGAAAAATTGATCGTTTAATCTAAAAAATATTGCTGTTTCAACCGGTAAGCCGGACAAATTCTGGTCTGACCGGTGAGGGACTTGGAGATTTATTATTGCTATGGCCTGGCCGAATTTTATTAAACGTCATCTGTCGTTTTTAAAGAACTGGGAGCGAGTCCTGCCTTCTCATGACAAACACGTAGAGAAAAGACGCTGGAACCTGTGGCAACTGGAGCCATCCATTGCCTGCAATCTTAAATGCATCATGTGTCCATGGAAAATATTCCGTGGTCAGCCCGGAAATATGGATGTTGACATCTGGGAAGCGCTTCGACCCTATCTAGCGGAAGTCCAGTCCATCGATTTTACCGGAGGGGGTGAACCGCTGCTTCAACCCAGGCTGGCTGAGTGGATCCGGGAAGCAAAGGTAGCTGGCTGTAAAACTGGTTTTCTAACCAACGGCTTGATCCTGAACAAAGAAATGATTCACAATTTTATAAGCGCCGGTATTGACTGGATTGCATTTTCGATAGATGGTGCTACGGCAGATATATATGAGAAAATTCGAATCGGTTCCAATTTTAAGAAGGTGTGTAAAAACGTAGCTGCAGTATCCGACTTGCGGGAAGGAAATGTACCTTTAATCATGATCAATTTTGTTATGATGGTCATGAATTTTCATCAAATAGAGGATATTGTCCGCCTGTCAGCCAGGCTGGGTGTGGATCAGGTCAAC
The DNA here is from genome assembly GCA_036447975.1 of Desulfobacterales bacterium. Classification (GTDB taxonomy): domain Bacteria; phylum Desulfobacterota; class Desulfobacteria; order Desulfobacterales; family UBA11574; genus JAUVVL01. The sequence continues at coordinate 2,730 of JAZFVY010000242.1, read as the reverse complement.
TTCAAGCAATGCGATGTCATCAGGGGCGAAAATGGTAGAGACTACGGGCTTTTTGCGCCCCAAAAAAACAGGGATGTGCGCCGACTGGAAAAAGCAGTGGGTAAAGCACGGCGAATGGCAAAAAAATTAAGGATTAAAACCACCGCCTTTGCTTTTACCCCCGATGAATTACCGGTTTGCGATCAGGACCCCAGAGGCTCTCTTTTTGTTCGCCATGACGGTTACGTAGCTCCTTGCATTAACCTTGCATTAGGCGGGCATACTACTTTTTTGGGAGAGAAAGCCACTATTCCAACGGTTCATTATGGACGTCTACCGGATCAAGATCTCTTGGCTCTTTGGGACAATATATCCTGCAAGTTCTATCGGGAGAGGTTCAGTCATCGAGTTCGAGCCTATGACGCTGTAATCGTAAATAGTTCTTTTGAAGCGTCATTGCCCAAACTTAGAGAGACTCTGCAAGCAGCCAAGGATGCAATGCCTGAAGCACCGCAGGGTTGCAATGTATGCCACTATCTTTACGGCATTTGAACTGCAACAGTGAGCGCATTTCCTGCAGCTTGTTAGAGCGCAGCGTAAATCCCGCAAAACATTTAGTTTCTTTAAGCCATTTCTTTTCTTGCCAGCAACAATAAGTTCGCTGAAACGATAGACGCCCATATGTAGCTTTTAAATGACCGTCGTCCTTTTCGAGTGCACTTGAAAAAACCAAAACATCTTTTGATCCAAGATATGGCCGATTCGATGGCGCCTCTAAACCGGCGCAGTCTGTTGAAGGCCCATTTGCTACGACACATGTCTTCCACTTCCAGTCCGCGCTTTTTAGCAAAACAAACGTCTTTAATGCCTTTGATTTTTTTCCAAACAGTGTTATCCTATTCGTAATTGCGCAGTAAGTTGATAAACAAAAAGAAATCTCCCATTTTCAAAAAATATTACCGATATTTTTAGTTGGATTTTAATAGGTTCAGGCAATTTATTACCAGGAGACCAAAGATGGACAAAAAAATCGCCGTTGTTATCAGGGACAGACAGGAAGAAGCGCTGCGAATGGCCTTAGGTCTATTGCTGTTGGATGACACCGTCGATGTATTCATCCTTGACAGACCGATTGAAAATACCGAAAAGAATCGATCGCAACTTAAGACAGTCGAAGAAATGGAACTGAGCCTTTATACCAACTGCAGTGAAAACCAGGACATCGAACAGCTCAGCGTCGAAGAAATCGCGGCCAGGCTGACGACTTACGATATTGTACTAGCTTACTAACCTTTTATTCAAGGGGACGACATGCATTTATTATATATTGTTAAACAGGACCTGGGAGAAACTTTCCGGAAAATTATAAACGAACAAAAAAAAGAACATGAAGTTGAAATCATCGATTTTCCGGACGAACCAGATTACGATATGATCCTGGAAAAAATCGAATCCTGTGACAAGGTGATCTCGTTGTAATCCCGGTGAAAATATTAAACTAAATGGGATTATTGGAAAAGGAGTTGGCAATGGAACTTGGAATACTGGTAAACACCAGCGAAAACCTAAAGCACGTGATCGGTTTGATCGGGGCTGCCCTGAAAAAGGGTCATTCGGCCAGGTTGTTTGTGATGGATGAAGGCACTCGTTTGTTGGAAAACTCTAAATTTACCGGCCTGTCGGACAACGAAAAAGTCACAATGAGCTTTTGTGAATATAATGCCAGACAATTGGGGATAAATCTCGAAAATTTGAATACAAAAATTAAAAAAGGCAACCAGTTGCACAATGCCATCATGTGCGGGAAGTCGGACAAGATTTTGGTATTGTAAGACACATTTCGAGACCTTTGCAAAACGTCCTCTTTTGCCCAATTTCTGCGCCTGCCCCGTGGAATGCGGAGCCTATTCCTCTGGGGTCAGACTCAGATTTTAATCCTCGAAATACTCAATGTATTCGTGCCTGCCCCGTAGGTCCAGAAGATCGTACGGGGTGGTTAAAATCTTCGCCTTCCCCTCCGGGGCGTAGGCCCCACGGGCCGGAGGCTTGATCTTGAACAAAATTGAACATTTTTCAAAGGTCTCATTTCTTTTTTGATTTTAAACATACCAGCCACCAGGTATTTTAGGGCATATCGCAAACCGGTTGTTCGCCATCAATCAATTCGGTAACCGTCGGATTTTCTCCACAAATGGGGCAATTTTTCTGCCGCTTTAACTTGATCTTGCGAAAATCCATGTTTTTGGCATTGAAGGTCAAAAGAGTATTTGTCAGCAAATCGCCCGAGCCGGTAACGAATTTCAAAACTTCCGTCGTCTGGATGGTACCAAGCATACCGGCTATCGCTCCCAGCACACCCGCCTCCGAACAACTGGGAACGGCGTCGGGTGGCGGAGGTTCGTTGAAGACGCACCGGTAGCAGGCCGACTCCCAGGGATTCACCGTCATAGTCTGTCCGTCATAGCGCAGGATTGCCCCGTGCGAAAAAGGAATTTTGCCGAAAACACAGGCATCATTGATCAAAAATTTAGTGGCAAAGTTATCGGTACCGTCAACCACAAAGTCGTATTCGCCGATAATATCCATGACGTTGTCGGCCCTGATTAACTCTTTGTAAGTTTTAACCTGAACGTCCGGATTCAGGGCTTTCATTTTCTCCGCCGCAGAGTCTACCTTTGGTTCATTGATATCTTTGGTGAAATGGATTATCTGCCGCTGAAGGTTGGAGATATCCACCACATCGTTGTCGAT
>JAZFVY010000241.1:0-3402 GCA_036447975.1 Desulfobacterales bacterium | reverse complement strand
GCTTCTCCGAAGCCATGGCGGGAAATAATTTTACAATATTTGTAAAAGCCCATATATTGAGGTTGCACAATTATGGCAAGGTGTTGATACCTGCTATAGATGGCAGGTTTTTGAGTTCTTAAAATTGTTGTGATATCAAATGACTATATATATATATCAAGAAAATAATTCTATTGAACTGAGAGTTAAAAGATTAATACGTGGGGATACGGGTGGGATACCAAACAAAAAAGCGAAATCAACTTAAATTAATGATTTCGCTCATTATATTTGGTGGAGGCGGCGGGAGTCGAACCCGCGTCCGAAAATATTCCGCAAAGACATCTACATACTTAGCCTGAATACTCGCTTTCGCCTGTTCAAGTCTCCTCCAGGCAGGATTCTTGAGAGACTATCCTGTAAAAGATTCGCCAATCCGTTAACAGGATATCAGGACCGGCTATCCTGCTAGTCGACGCCCTTACCGAATACGCAGGAATAATCCGGCAGGACGTTAGCCTTTAAGCGGCTAAAGCGTAGTTATAATCGTCTGCGATTATGTTTAGTTCCCTGTCTTTTTTACAAGCCGACAGGAGCTTGGTATGCAGCCGGTGCTTCTTTATCCCCGTCGAAGCCGTTTCGCCCCCAAATTGTGTTTCGCAGATATATTGTTAAAGAGCATTATACCCTAAACAGTCTTGAAGCTGCGTGCTTGCTATCTTGTGTTTTTAGCAAACTCGACGCTTGCAGGATTTAGGTTATATTATATATTAATCCAGTACTGCACGGATGTCAATGTTTTGTATTAAATCCGCCGGGAAATGTCAAAATAGATTCTAAACCGGCAGTTATGAAATATCCCTTTGAAACTTGGGAAATATCCTTTGTTTTGAATTTAGGATTTAGGTATGAGCTCTTATTTATATTCCTTCTTGGCCCTATCCAGATCCCTTTTTTCGTCACGCCGTCTGATGGTCTCCCGCTTATCGTATCTGCGTTTACCTTTGGCAATTGCAATGGTCATTTTGGCCTTTCCGTTTTGGAAATAAACCCTTAATGGTATCAGGGAAAATCCTTTTTCATTGACCTTGCCATACAGTTTCTTGATTTCATACTTGTGCAAAAGGAGTTTTCTTTTTCTTAAGGGATCATGATTCTCATAAGAGGCAAAGGGATAAATCCCGATGTGCATCTGGTGAACAAAAACCTCACCTTTTTTGATTCTGGCATAGGAATCCTTAAGATTTGCCCGGCCGAGCCTGAGTGATTTGACTTCGGTTCCCAAAAGGACCATCCCCGCCTCGTAAGTATCGTCGATAAAATAGTTATATTTGGCTTTTCTGTTTACAGTTACAATTTTTATATGGTTCTTACTCAAATGCTGTTTTCTCCTATATTTGCAAAGGCTATTTTTGCATCCGCTCGCGAGGTTATTCTATGCTGGCTTTTGAAATATCCGTGTCAGGAGGGAAAGATTATAATTCGGTATATCCTATATCAAATATAATACTGCCGTAGGTATTATACACCAGTTCCGTGACACCGGAGTCGGTGGTCTCTTTAAGAACTTCCTTAATAAAGAGTCTGGCATCTTTAACATTGAGCAATCTTATCATACTTTTAATTATTGGTATTGACTGAGGATTCACACTAAATCTGTCCATCCCCAACCCTAAAAGTATCGTCATATTAACAGGATCGCCTGCCATCTCACCACACATGGAGATCTTCAGACCGTGATCCCTTGCTACATCGGCAACGTGTTTAATCATCCGGATAATAGCAGGACTGAGCGGCTGATAGAGATGCGCAACCTGTGTGTTGCCCCTGTCCACCGCAAGGGAATACTGGATCAGATCATTTGTGCCGATGCTGAAAAAGTCAACATCTTTCGCCATCACATCTGCCAGGATCACTGCCGAAGGAACCTCTATCATAATCCCGACCTCCATGTTTTTGTCAAAGTCTACACCTTCCTTGTCCAGGGAATCTGCAGCCTGGTTTAATATTTTTTTGGCATGAAGGACTTCATCATGGCATGATATCATGGGAAATAATACCCTGACTTTGCCGAATGCAGATGCCCTTAGTATGGCCCGGAGCTGGGTTTTGAAAACATCCGGTTTTTGCAGGCAGTACCTGATACCTCGAAGCCCGAGAGCAGGGTTGGTCTCACCTGAATCCGAAGCATAGGAAATCGCTTTATCGGCGTTGACATCTATGGTTCGAATCGTTACCGGTCTTGGTGCCATTACCTCGACCACATCCTTGTATTTATCAAAAAGCTCATGCTCATCGGGAAAATCAAGTCGGTTAAAATATTGGAACTCTGTTCGGTAAAGGCCGATACCATCACCTCCGTTGTCAATAACCGACACGACCTCTTCGGGAAGCTCGATATTACCCATAACCTGGAAAAGGACATTATCCACAGTTTCAGCCGGAAGATGGCTGTCCCGGGTAAAACCAGCTTTATATGCTTCGTATCTGTCTTTACTTTCTTCGTACTGTATAAGTGTCTTGTCAGTAGGATTAATAATAACTTTGCCTTCGGTACCATCTACAATGATGATGTCATCGTTTTTTATTATACGGCTTGCATTATCAAGGCCCAGAACAGCAGGAATCTCAAGGGTTCGGGCAACTATGCCCGTATGTGATGTCTTGCCGCCACGATCGGTTACAAATCCCATTATCTTTTCTAGTTGTATCTGGCTGGTTTCTGCTGGCGAAAGATCGGCGGCAACAAGTATGACCTGTTTTCCAATAGCAGCAATATCCACCTTTTCCGCCCCAACCAGGTTCTGCATGATGCTGTCGGATACATGTATAATATCGGCAGCCCGCCCCTGCAAATAGGTGTCTGTCATATCGTCAAACATCGATTTTACATTGGATACCACTTTCTTGAGGGCCCACTCTGCGTTTACCATTTCCTTTTCAATGGTTTTGATAGTTTTGCCGTATAGCATCTTGTCTTTGAACAGAACCATCTGGGCTTCAAGAATGGAGTCATGCGGACGTAATTTTTTGGGTGTTTGTTCAATTATTGAAAACAGCTCATCCTTTGCTTTCTTTACGGCCTTCTTGAAACGTTTTGTCTCTTTTTTTAAATTCTCTTTACTTATAAAATATTTCTCCACAACGTCCACACCTTCTTTGCCTACCAGGTATGCCTTTCCGATACAAATACCCGGTGAACCACCTGTGCCGTAGAGTTGTATTTCCCCTTCTTTTGTGTTTAACATACTTGATTATTCTCCAAAACCGCTTTCAACTAGCTGCACAAGATCGTTTAAAATTGCATGATCCGATTGATCGTCAATTTTTATTGTTATTTTCGAACCTTTTTCACAGTAAAGGGTAAGAATATCAATAATGCTGGTAGCATCTGCCTTTGCTCCGTCCTTAATGATCCAGATT
>JAZFVY010000240.1:0-6406 GCA_036447975.1 Desulfobacterales bacterium | reverse complement strand
CCTTCCACCACCAATGCGTCCGGAAGATAATCGTACTTTGACAGCCATTTTTTACAGATTATCTTGGCCGCCCTTGCCGATGAAACGATAGGCACAAGATTTGTGTTGTGGCCGTTTCTGAGATAGCCGGGCAGGTCAAGCGGCAGGCCGGCTCCGCAAAAAATAATGTCAATGCCTTCATCAAGGGACGAATTCACCATATCGCCATAATTTGTTAATGCTACCATAATATTGACACCAAGGATGCCGCTGGTCATTTTCCTGGCTTTCCTGATCTCAGTTCTCAATGCACTGATGTTGGACTCCCGGTAATCTGAATAGATTTTTGAATCGTTCATGCCGCATACTGCCGTTGCAATAACGCCGATACCACCCTCGTTTGCAACGGCTGATGCCAGCCCTGAAAGAGAAATGCCGACGCCCATTCCGCCCTGAATTATAGGAATTTTCGCAACCAAGTCACCAATTTTCAATTCAGAAAGCTTCATTAAGCCGCTCCTCTTCCCTCATCTTTTCAGGATAGTGGAAGGTTCAAAATTTTACGCCCTTCAAGCGGTGCATTAATTAATCCGAGGAGTCCAGTTATTTTATACGGATTATACGGATCAAGTGCAGAAATTACATATGGCTGACAGTAATTGATAAAGCGCAGAAATTACAAGATTGTTTTTTAGTTTTACAAAAGTTTTACAATTAAAAGCAGCACTCAGGTCGGCATACCAAACCAAATTTGATTTAATTCGTTGTTAAATTTGTTAAATTTGGTATATGGTCTAATAGTTCATTCAGACAAATTGTGTATAACAAAACTTCTCAAAAAGGCTGTGGTCGAACCATGAAAACAGTTATTAGACGAGCAAAGTGGCTTTTTCACCCCATTACTATCTTTATATTCTCCATTGTGGCCCTGGCCATGTCTCTTGTCTTGTATATCTATTGGTATATGGAGGTCAGCACAGGGCTCAAGGAAGTTGTGCGAAAATCCAATATAGATCCAAGTCATGTTCTGGGATATGACACATGGGTAGTTATCCTCATCCTTTCGATTCTTGTTGGAATCATCCTGATAGGGATCTTCATTATCTTTGTTTACAATCTAAAAACATTGCAGCTATATCGCCTTCAGCATAACTTTATTAACAATTTTACTCATGAACTCAAAACACCCGTTACATCATTGAACTTATACCTTGAAACCTTTCTGAAACATGAGCTTTCACGGCACGATCGGCTCAAATACTTAGAATACATGGTTCAGGACGTGGGGCGGCTTTCAGACAACATCGACCGCATCCTTAACCTTGCCAAAATTGAGAGCAAGAGCTACGTAGAAGAGTTTGCTGTATTAGATCTTGTTTCCACGTTTGAGCGGTTTTATAAAAATAACCGACAACTCTTCCAAAATTGTGAACTCAATATTAATAATCCTTCGGAGCGTTCCTTTACATATAGTATTAATTTGTCTTTATTTGAAATGCTTTTGATGAATTTGATAAACAACGCCATTAAGTATAATGAATCCGAAAATCCCGAAATCAATATTTCCTTTGAGTTGCAGAATCACAAATTACATATACGATTTGAAGACAACGGTATTGGAATTGAAAAAGGCGAAGTTAAAAAGATATTCAAAAAATTTTATCAGTCAGGACGGGCAGATGACATGTCAGCCAGAGGCAGCGGACTCGGTCTGCATTTGGTGCAGAATATTGCACGGATTCACAAAGGTAAAGTTACTGCTGAAAGTAAAGGGCATGGAAAGGGTTCGGTGTTTACCTTAATTCTCCCTTTCCGTTCTTGAGAAGTCAAAAAAAAGTGCCTATGAAATATTCCGAAAAAACACGAGTTCTGGTCATTGAAGATGACAGTCATATTGCCGAAGGTTTGAAATTGAATCTGACGCTTCAAGGATATGATGTAATGATAGCTCTGGATGGGATTTCTGGTCTTCAACAATGGAAGAAATGGCAGCCTGATCTGATTGTACTCGATATTATGCTTCCAGGAATTGATGGATTATCCGTTCTTCAAAATATCCGTCTTGAGGATGAACGGATTCCGATTCTGATTCTGTCGGCCAAAAGTGCTCCAGATGATAAAGTCAAAGGCCTGCACTACGGTGTGGACGATTATCTTTCAAAGCCTTTTAATCTTGAAGAGTTTTTGCTGCGTGTGGAACGACTTTTGACCAGGATATCGTGGGCCCGCAGGGAGGGTTATTCCGCTGCAACCGGCCAATCTACATTAATGAAGACCTATATGTTCGGCGGCAACCATATCGATTTTGAAACATCTGTCGCCCATTGCAGATACGGAGAAATTCGTCTCACCGAGCAGGAAATCAAGCTTTTGAAGCTTTTTATCTCCAATAGGGGCAAGCCGCTTTCTAGAAGCAGGCTGTTGGAAATCGGCTGGGGATACCCCAGAAGCATGACAACACGGACTGTGGATAATTTTATTATGCGGCTTCGGAAGTATTTTGAAGACAATCCTAAAAATCCGGTCTATTTTAAAAGCCTCCGGTCGGTGGGATATGTTTTTGACCATAATTCGGAATAGTCCGAATTTGTTTAAACGCAGAAAACTGGTCTTTTGGCTCGGATGCTTAACAAGTGTTCATCCAAAATCTACTATTTTCGATTGCACACTAACTTAACCATACACTATAAATACTTATGACTCAAATGGAACTTAATCTTTCCAGGTGTAAGCATGCTTTCTCAATTGATATTGATACAGTAGCCGGCCTGATAGCAAAGACGCAGAAAGAAAGTGGTGAGATACCATGGTGCGAAGGTGAAAAAACAGACCCATGGGATCATACTGAGGCAGCAATGGGACTCAGTATTGGCGGATATCTCAGGGAAGCTAAACAGGCCTTTGAGTGGATGGCTCGAATACAGCTTGAGGATGGAAGCTGGTATTCCTCTTACCGGGAGGGTGTTCCTGAAGACACCACCCGGGACACGAATATGTCATCCTACATAGCCGTGGGCCTATTTCACTACTTCCTTATAACCGGTGATATGACCTTCCTGGAAAATATGTGGAAAACAATAAAATCGGCCATTAACTTTGCCCTCAGCCTGCAAGCGCCCGGCGGTGAGATCTACTGGGCAATCAGTCCTGCAGGCAAAGTCGATACAATGGCTCTTTTAACCGGATCCAGCTCCGTCTATATGAGCATAAAATGCGCTCTGGCCATTGCAAAACAACTCGGTTACAATATGCCCGCATGGCAGGAAGGTCTGAAAAAGTTGGAACATGCCATTCATCATAGACCTTCTCGCTTCAACATGACCAAATCCCGATATTCTATGGACTGGTTTTATCCGATACTCTCGGGAGCGCTTACAGGTGAAAAAGCACAAAATAGAATCGAGAAGTTCTGGGATAAATTCGTAATCAAGGGCCAGGGTGTTCGATGTGTATCAGACAGGCCCTGGGTAACCGTTGCCGAGACATGCGAACTTTCTCTGGCGTTGTCTGCCATGGGAAACATGAATCTTTCCGAGGCTGTGTTCAGCTGGATTCAAAGTAAAACGAATGAAGACGGGTCATACTGGTGTGGGTTTACCTGCCCGGATATGACCATTTGGCCCAAAGATAAAAGCACGTGGACAAATGCCGCTGTTCTAATTGCAGCAGATGCAATTTATGACCTTACTCCCGCCAGCCGTCTATTCAGTCACCTGTTTTGGAAGGCCTACGGATTTTCTTCATGGTGCGGTTTTAGTGATAAAAGATACAACCCTAATTGATTGTAAACAAAATGGGAAAAATATTTTATGGGAAAGTCGAGGATACCCCATCTCCTGCGTTATCAAAGGCTCGCAGTAGACGACTACGGCTTCGCCCTTGATGCCTTGGATCTGGGGCATCCTCAACTTTCGCTCAATTAGGATACAAGATTTATGTATCATAAATCGAAAATCTAATAAGGCAGTATTTCTTGCAAAAAGATCATCGACCTTACTTAATCAAAAAAACATATCTGGATTTTCAGAAATTCTATGTAAAACACTTCCTGCGTCCCCAGTTCGAATCCCTTGGGAAAAGCTTTTTCTTTATGAAACCCTGGCATGTGGAAATCTTTGGCGCACCAATCGAGCTTGGCAACTATGCAACTGTGATTGCCACAAGGGACAACAAAATAAGGTTTACCGTATGGCCGAACAGAAAAGACGAGGGAAGTATCCAACTCGGCGACTACTGCTTGGTTTGTCCCGGCGTTCGAATTAGCTCGGCTTCCGCAATCAATATCGGCAACAGCTGCATGATTGCAAGCAATGCATACATTACCGATTCCGACTGGCATGACATATACAACCGGATTGCCATCGGGAAAGCCGCCCCTGTTAAGATAGAAGAAAATGTGTGGATAGGAGACAGTGCTATCGTCTGTAAAGGCGTAACCATCGGTGACAACAGTATTATCGGAGCAGGCGCTGTTGTCGTCAATTCTGTACCTCCCAATGCCATCGCGGCGGGAAACCCAGCCCGAGTCGTCAAATCACTTGACCCAGAAAAACCAATCACTACACGAGGGGGATGGTTTTCAGATCCGGACCGGCTTTTTGAAGAATTAGATCAGTGGGATAGGGCTATGCTCCGGGGTAATACACTTCTTGGCTGGTTGCGGTCTCTATTGTCTCCGGCAAAAGGAGATTAACCATTTCAAAACCTCTTAGCCCGGATTTCTCATTATTTTTCCATTCTGTTTGATGTTCTTCATGAGAAATTCGGGTTAGCAAGTCTATGATCAATAATCTGTGAGCATTTTAACAGCACACCCCCGGCAAGTGCAATGAGACTGCTTATCATAAACAGCGCAAACGAACCCATAATTTCAAACAGATAGCCGTTAATGAAAAATCCGACCATCAGACCGAGCCCGTAAGTTACGGCGTTATTTACCGCCTGGCCCAGCGTCTTGGTCTCATCAGGCGTTAACGAATCAATATAGAGAATACTGGCCACATGAAACGTGCCATAGGTAACAGCGTGAAAAACTTGTAAAAAAAGGATAACCGCAGGAGATGTAGCAAAAAAGAGTGCAAACCATCTAACAGCCGCTACCATGAATGAAAAAACCAGAACATTCTCCAAGGAAAAACGTTTGAATATACTGTCTGATTTTATCATCACCAGAATTTCGGCAATCGATGCCAGGGCCCAGGCAATACCGATAAATGTATTATCATACCCAAGATTTTCAAGATGGATGGAAAAAAAACCATAGTATGTTCCATGGCTCACCAGCATTAAAAAGGCACAGAACAGAAAAACAGTAACCCGCCCTTTAAGAAGAACCTTGGCTTTTAAGGTAAATGGGGCCTGTTTTTTAATACGAATATCAGGAATTTTAACGGAAATGAAGGCCTGAGCCAAAGACCCGGCAAAAATCATTATAAGTATAATTTCAACGGAATAAAGATCTATTATCCTGCCCAGCACAATGACTGTCATGATAAACGCCATGGAACCCCATCCCCTGATCCTGCCGTAACTTTTCTTTTCCGTACCCAAAATATCCATGGTAAAGGCTTCCAGAAAGGAAATGATCGGAGCGTAAAACATGCCGTAAAAAACGGTGATAACCAGCATTGCCCAGAAATCTGTAGTATAGAAGAAGAAAATCCATATTGTTGTGCTGATAAAATTACATAAAATATAAATCGGTCTTCTGATCTGAAAGCGGTCTGCCAGAGCACCCAAGATCAGAGGGAATATAATCAATGCCACGGACCTGATGGCCGACAGAGTGCCTATTTGCAAACCGCTAAAATCGAGATGGTAGCAGTATAAATTAAAATAGGGCAAAAATATGCCCATAACACCAAAGTATAAAAAATACTGGGAACCGACAACAAATTTGAATGAACTCCTGGAAGCTTTATTCATGTGCGCTTAATACGGTATTTATACACAAAACACAATTATTTACCCTAAATCAATTTTTGATCATTTTTCCTTGGCAACTTTTCTTTACAAACGCTCGTTTTGTTGTTAAAAATTGTCATTCCAAAATTGACGATTTCGTAAAAAGTCAAAATTGCAATGGCAAAGTAAAAAGCTCCAAATTCAAGGCGCGCGAATTGTGTGTCATGAGGCGTACTTAGCGTACGCCGCAATGACAACGAAATGAAGCGCAACGCAGAAGTTGGACTTTTTACGAAGCCATCAAAATTGATTTCCGCTTCATCGACATGATGCAGGATGTTTTGAAAATAGTTATGGCCTTTAACTCAACAAAAAGATGTTTTCATGTAATTTGTCGTCTACTTGCATTCAGTGGCCTGGCATTGCTTCTTTTTAACGGGTGTTCCTCGGTTAAACCCCCTCCAACAACTCCCGGACATTCCAAACCTTATAAAATCGGAAAAAACTGGTACAAACCGATGAC
>JAZFVY010000239.1:0-7148 GCA_036447975.1 Desulfobacterales bacterium | reverse complement strand
AGACCACCGGGATCCAAAGATAGGAAAAAACGGAGAAGAAGATAAGGATTTACACTCCAACAATTCTTCCTTTTTAGTAATATATTTACAGATAGCGTACTTCGGCAACTTGTCGTGGTATAGTGCGTTTGTACTTATACTTCGAGTAACCTAAGATCAGGCCACTATATACTTCACGATCATTGGGTAAACCAATTAATTCTCTAATTTGATGGCTGCGATTGCATACTGGAGGAATAAGGTCATTCCTACAAGCACCGACACGGAGGATTTGAGCCATAAATTCAGCATATGTAGTGGCAATAATGCAGTTCTCTTCACCCATTGGCTCGTTAATTGGACTATGGAAGAGCATTAAAGCAGGACAATCCCTACGTATATCGTCGCGCATTCCTTCACGATACCATTTGATATACCACCTCATACCAGGCATTACAAAACTATGTAAATCACTCAACTTTTTCTTTCCCGCCTTTTGTCTGACTATGAAACGTCCGACGGGATTTTTCAATGCGTTATCGAGCCGTTCATACTGCTGGTAGACTAACTCAGAGAATTCTTTTAGTTTTTCGCTTCCATCAATAATTATGACACCAGTTGTTCGACTGCTTGTCCCTGTAGGTGCTAGATTAACAGCATCCACAATCCGGTCCAGAATCTTTCGAGGAACTTGTATATCTTTATAGCGTCGAACCGACCGACGTTGTTTCATCATAGTAAAGAGCTGTTCATCATCGATTCCTAGAGGTTTGATTGGCCCAAACTCATCTGGGGCTAGCCCTGAGACCTTTATTGAATTTGTTGGGCACACAGCGGCACATTGACCACAGTACATACAGAGCAGGGCTCGCTCACTATTAACTACTACAAACTTATTCTTTCCTATGCCTTCGACCTCAGGGATATGGCGTGGACAAACCTCACAGCAGGTGCCACACCCCTTGCACGTTATATTATTAATTTGTATCGGATTGCTGTATTGTAATCTTATATCAGCGGATGTTCCATTTATCTTAACTGCTACCATATTCTCGACCTCCTTTTGTCTGAAGTTGATAATTCCCTTTCCTCAGGAATATCGATGTTACCAATTCCATTAACCGTAACCGTTAAATCACCCCGCATCACTTTATCCAGTTGTTGATTAGCCTTCCCCCCACTACTGCCAAACGGGTTACAAGCAACAGCGCCAGTTAAAACAAGACCCAGTAATAAAATAGCTGCTATCCACCAACCTTTCATATTATTTCTCCCTTTTGTTGTATTCCTCTTTATTAATTTTGTGACTACTAATATGTAATAATGAGAATAGCATTATCAAGAGCTACTTCAATTCTTTGGCTTTAGCTCCTTTAATCCTGTTTCGCAGACGTTCCATCAACTCCCTTGCGTTTTCACGAGCTTCTCGCTCTTTATCATCATCCGGTTCAGACCATGGCTGAGTCACTCGAAATGTTATTTTGCCACTTAAAGCGGGTTCTGGATACGCACCCATATCGTATAGGGTATAATCCTGGAACTCTACTGGTTCCTCTTGGTAACACGACCAGACGGCTTTCTTGATTATTTCAGGGTCTCCTTCAAATTGAAGATCGATAAGAGTAAGTTGTTTCCTGAAACGTTCCACCTGTTCTGTTGGCAGATTATAAAGGAAAGGAAAAGACGCTTCCGTTCCGATTATTCGCTTTTTCTCATCGATCCCATTAGTCATTAAGGCTCTTAGCGCTTCACCTACCAGATGCCCTTCAGATTCTGGGCCGCCAAGTATAAGATAGCGTATATTAGGATTAGACACGATATTGCATATCATCTTCTCAAAACCAATATTCGGAGTCTGGATAGTCCCGGAAAGTGCAGCCCCGCTCTCTAACCCAGCACGCACCAGTTTTTCGAGTTCCGGAGGTATCTTATCTTCGTCACAATTTAGGACAATCGCCACAGCAACGGGCGAATAGTCATTTCCTCGAACGTACCTGCCTTCCTCAGGGGGGTAATCTTCGTGAGGTTGTACCTTTAACATAGTAACTCTCCTTCAGTGCTAGTTATCTTGCCGGGGTTTCCCGCGTCAATTCTGGAAAGCACAGGAAACAGGGCACCGGTCACAATCCTCAGTACACGGCTCAACATGAATAGTTACATCCGTGCGTTGAAGTGTTGCTTTGATATCCTTCTCCATCTGGTCACAGACTTCGTGTGCCTCTTCTATGCTGATATTTTTCGGTAAAATAACGTGAAGGTCAATGTAACGCTGACTTCCGGACTTGCGGGTACGTAACTTATGGTAATCCACCACCAGGGTGTTGTATTTCATAATACATGATTTTATGGTACTTTCTTCGGCTGCGGGTAAACCGGCATCTATCAATCCCCCAAATGATTTCTTCGTTATATCATAAGCTGCCTTTATGATTAAGAGGGCCACCAAAACCGCAACGATGGGGTCAAGCACGAATAGTCCGGTAAGGCGCACGGCAACCAATCCGATCAGGACCCCGCTCATAGTCATTACGTCAGTGGTGAGGTGGCGGGCATCAGCCTCCAGCGCCAGTGAATCGGTGGCGCTGGACACCCTCAACAAATACCGGGAAACTATCACGTTGACCACTATGGAAACCGCCATTATTCCGATACCCAGTTCTACCATCTCCATGGTTGCTCCCTCGATAAACCTGTGTACCGCCTCATTGATGATTATGCCGGCAGCAACAAAAATCAGTAATCCCTCAATTACTCCGCTGATATTCTCGGCTTTGCCGTGGCCGAAGTGATGTTCTGCATCAGCCGGTTTATCCGCAACCCTGACGCTAATAAAGGCAACAATTGCCGCAATCAGGTCCATCACGCTGTGGATGGCTTCCGCCAGGAGGCTGACGCTCCCGGTAAGAATGCCGGCAATAAGTTTAAGTATTATCAGCGCCGTGTTAGAGGCAATAGAAACCGCTGCTGCTTTAGGTTTTTCGGCGAGTTTCATATATCATTCCTTAATATCGTAATAAAAAAGCCCGTGAGACTTAAGGTCCCACGGGCTTAATATCCCGTTGCCGCAACGGCGGCCCAGCGATCCCTTTATTTTATAGGGATGCTTGTTCCATACTCCCTTAATTATAAGCCGCGATTGGCATCACGTCAAGATAAGCCTGTTTCATTTGCTGGTAGACTTCCATTATTTTTTTCAACTCTTTATCATCCGGCGGAGGAATCATGAGTTGAGTTCCAAGATACCAGGCATAGTCTATCGTTGAAATAATTTTTACATCTTCGTCGTCACCAAAGTAGTTACGATTCAAATCTTCAACATTATTCTTGCTTTTCTATTATGCCGTAAAATGAAAGGTAAATTATATCGTGGGCTAGCTTTTCGTCTATTTTTATATTCTCGAGAACTTCTTTGTCCGAAAAAAGGCCGCTGCGGTATGCTTGGAGAAAATATCTAATAGACCGGTTTGATAATTCTGGGTTAATATACTTTGATTTCTTGCCTTCTTCTATAAATTTATCAGTAAGCGGCATATATTTCTCCCGCATTTCGTCAAGAAAAGGCTTCAATGCTGGGTAGTCTTTAGCTATGGCTTTTATTATCTCACCCTGGAACATGAGAGCTAAATACGTTCGACTGGATATGAGGAGCTGGACCTTTTCCAGAAACGGTTTATCGCTGTCCATTATTTCCTGTGTTTTAATATTCAGGTCGGTTGATAGCTTCTTTATGATATCTCTTATAAGCTCCTCTTTGCTTCCAAAGTGATTGTAGATCGTCATGTGTGAAACGTGGGCTTCGCGGGCGATATCGCCGATACTGACCTTATCGAACCCGCGTATTTGGAACAGCTCCATCGCAGCACGGCGGATGCTTTCCTTCTTTTTCTCTGTTCTACGCTCGAAGCCGTTCATTGTTTGAGTTACCCTTAGCTAAAAATTTGTAATATTAATCATTATATTATCCAAAACAATTGACATTGTCAAGCTATATTAGTATAATATGGAATATTATAATATAAATATTATAAAATATCCGCTTCGAGGATGCCTTAATGAAAGAAGATTTATTGTTTAACAGGGAATTATCAATCTTGGAATATCTGTACGCAAATGTCTGCGCTTGTAACGTAATTTTAGTGCTGAATATCACCGGGAAAATAACCGGACCGCAAATTGAAGACGCGCTTGTCCAACTTCAAAAACGTCATGTTCTGCTTCGTTCTATGATTGTGGATCAGCCGGACCGCACTTGTTTTATAGAAAATCCGGATATTTCCCTGACGCTTAAAACAATTGAGAGAACAGGACCTGAACAATGGATTCAAGTTTGTATGGAAGAAGATAAGAAACCGTTCGATTATAATCAAGAGGTTCCAATCCGGTTTATTCATTTATCTTCATCCAATGAATCCGATATAATCATTCTTTGCCAACATGCAATCTGTGACGGGATGTCACTCGTATCTTTGGGAAGAGATTTAATGAATATCATAGGATTTCCCGGAAAAGCACTGGAAAAACTACCACCTCCTTTATCATTGTATGACCCCAGTCGTTTTCCGGCAAATATTCGAGTCAATTGGTTACGCAAAAAAGTATATGAAAAGATAAATTCAAAATGGCAAAAAGAGAAAATCCTTTTTGATAACGAAGACAGACATAATATAGAACAAATTTTTTGGAAATCAAGAGAATATCTCATTCATCCCTGGGAGATTCAATCTCCTGTCTTAGATAAACTTACCGCAAAATGTCATGAGAAAAAAGTCACTATCACAAACTTGCTGATATGTAGTGCGATGGCTGCTCATCTAAAGATTCCCGGACCATTCCCTCAATATTTCCCTAAATTTTCCGTTGCAGTAGATATGAGAAATCGTTTTCAACCGCCAATTGGAGATTTATTGGGTCTCTATGCAAGCGGTACCATTTCAAAATATAATTACTCTCAAAAGTATAGTGTATGGGAGAATGCTTCGAGGTTACAAAGGATTGTACGAAAACAGCTGGACGATAAAAAACTCCTTACTCATTTAAAACAAATGACATTATTGGATCCCGCAATGTTTGCCTGTATTCCCTATAAAGGGTTTGGGGGAGATGTCGAACCTCATCAATCACGTTATGAAAAAATTCATTCTTATGCTCTCCAACACGATTTTATGTATAGATTCATGAAGAAGAGATATTCTACAGTAGGTTTAAATATGAATTTTATAATGACAAATCTCGGTAAAGTCGATATTCCCCAAAAATATGGAGAATATTTCTTAAATAATATCCGTTTTATTCCGCCTGCTTCAAATTCTGCCGAAAAAGTAATGGGAGCTGTAACTTTTGGGAATACCATGTCCTTGAATTTAAGTCACTATCCTACCAGTTACAGTTATGAAAACATGTTGAAAATCAAAGAGTATCTAATGGAGATTTTGCTTGAAGCAATAGATTGATAAAAAGAGCATTTTCATATGAGTCATAATAGTGGCCTTAGTTATTTTTTCAGTGCTGCTCGTAAGGCAACGTAAGTATTGTATACACACCATAATTTACTATTGGATCAGGCACCCTAGCTTAGCGGGGGGAGCCGGGCTGATAATAGCAACGGGAAACAAAGCCCGTGAGAACTACGGTCCCATGGGCTTTTTATATTTCGCGTGAGTGGTTGGCGGCTGCTTGCCCCGCGGTGAGGGGCTAAAACAATAATCTGGGAGGGTCAAACATGCGCATAGCTGATTCTGTAAAGCGGTTGCTGTATACACCGGAAGGTGTTTCAAAATTGGCGATGTTCGGTATCGGGATGCTGATATTACTCAAGGTATTCGGTGCCGTTGTCACCGGCAGTATCGGAATCCGAGCTGATGCGATTCATAGCGGCATTGACCTGGTCGGTGCCATGGTTGGTTTTATCGCCATCAGGGTCACACTCAGGCCGCCGGATGAAAGCCATCCTTACGGACACAATAAGGCTGAGAACGTAGCCGGTCTTTTTATAGCCGGTCTCATCTTTTTCGCTGCCGGGGCAATCATCTACGAAGCTGTACGCCGCTTGATTGAGGGCGGTGCCGTGGAAATGCTTACCGTTGGGATTTGGGTTACATTGGGTGCCATCGTGATTAACCTGTCGGTTTCATGGTGGGCTTTGCGCATCGCTAAAAAAACTGAGTCGGTGGCACTTCAAGCTATCGGCAGAGACCTATATGCTGACGTTTTGAGTTCGGTGGCCGTACTGATTGGTCTGGTTCTGGTAAGGGTCACTGGACTGGTGATACTAGATCCGATCGTGGCGATCTTGGTTGGCCTACTCATTTTCCGGACAGCATTTATCACGATGAGGCAATCCCTGGGCGAACTGATGGATGAGAATATGCCAGAGGAAGAAGAATCCGTGGTTAAACAATGCATTGAGGAGCATTCCGAAAGGACCGTTGGTTTTCATGAATTACGCAGTCGAAAAGCCGGCAACATGCGTTTTGTGGACCTGCATATGGTGGTGCCCCGTCACGTGCAGATATCCGATGCACATGAAATCTGCGACCACATCGAGCACCATGTCCGTCACCGGATGGCCCGCACGAGTATCACGATACACTTGGAGCCCTGCGAGACCGAGTGTGTAGAATGCAGTGTTGTTTGCGAAATCAGAAAGAATTGATGCGACGTAATCAGGATATTAATCTAACCGTCTCGTTTCCACTCGGCCACTCGTAAGTACAAAAAATCAGACATCCCCATGTTCGTCCAGTGGTAGCAGAATGTTATAATGTTGTGCAATAAATCGGCCCAAGTCAGAGTGAGAAGAGCCGCTACCGAAAAGAAAAACCAATAGAAAATGAGAAAGGCATTACGTGGAGATTATCAAAATGACGAATAAACAGACAATACTAATTGCTGGATCCACTGGAAACATTGGGGGAGGTGCTGCAGTCGCGCTGGCAAAACGTGGCTCTAGAGTTGTATTGCTCGGGCGTAGGCTCGAAAGATTAGAGGCCAGGGCGGATTCTATCCGCCCCGCTCTATCTGAAGCCCGAATCGAGTGCCAGGATACGGACATTGCCACGTTGGTAATCGACTTCTCCGATATGGATTCTGTGCGGCTCGCGGCAGCCGAGGCTATTAGCCGATTCCCGATGATAAATGGTCTGATACTATCAGTTGGCGCTGTTATCCAA
>JAZFVY010000238.1:0-9803 GCA_036447975.1 Desulfobacterales bacterium | reverse complement strand
CTCTTTGCTTTTCACCATTCATCGTTCACTTTTCACCATTCACTGTTCACTATTCACTATTCACCATTCACTATATATAGCCTTTTTGCCCAAGAAACAGCAGTATCTCCTGGGCGGCTTCATCTGGAGTTAGGTCGGTGGTGTCGATGCTAACCTCAGGCGATCCAGGAATCTCGTAGGGATCATCCACCCCGGTAAATCCCTTGATCAGTCCGGCCCGTGCCTTGGCATACATCCCCTTGCGATCTCTTTTTTCACATATCTCGATGGGTGTGGAGACGTGAACCTCGACAAACCCGCCGTAGTTTTCAATTATGTTCCTGATTTCCGCTCTGGTGGCGTTGTAAGGTGCGATGGGTGCGCAGATAGCGATGCCGCGGTTCTTTGTGATTTCACTTGCCACGAAGCCGATACGGCGTACGTTGATATCCCTGTCCTCTTTGGAAAAACTCAACTGGCTCGATAAATTCCTGCGTACAATGTCACCGTCCAGCAGTGTGACAGGACGATCCCCAATTTCCAGGAAGCGGGCATAAAGCACTTTGGCAATGGTCGATTTCCCTGCCCCTGAAAGACCTGTAAGAAAGACAGTAAAACCCTGATTGTCCGGGGATGGGTAAGCCTTTTTAAGTTCCGCCACAACTTCCGGGAATGTGGCCCATTCCGGGATCTGACGCCCGGACCTGATCCTCTCCCGGATATCTGCACTCGAAAATAAAATCGTCTGTGTTCCCTCGGGGACCTTATCCGCTGGACGGTATTCATCTTCAAAAGGCAGATATACCAGATCCTCAAACGGAACAATTGTCACGCCGATTTCCCGGCCGTATTCTTCGGCCAGCCTGCGGGCCGCATGCCGTTCGTAATATGAGTTCCCGCCGACATCAATTCCTGGACTGGCGTGGTCACGGCCAATAATTAAATGGGAGCAGCCGTAATTTTTGGCAATGATGGTATGTAAAAGTGCATCCCTTGGGCCGGCCAGGCGCATGGAAAGCGGCAACAGATTCAAAATAAAAGAATCCGGCGGGTAGTGACGGGTCACCTCCCGATAGCATCTAACCCGTGTATAATGGTCGAAATCTCCGGGTTTTGTCATGCCCGTAACCGGCAGGATGAGCAGATTGGCTTTCGACTGTCGCATGGCCCTGACCGTCATTTCAAACTGGAGACGCTGGATGGGATTTCGGGTCTGAAAACCCACCACTCGTTTCCACCCTAGTTTAGCGTAAATGCCCCTGACCTCTTCCGGAGTCATGCGAAGCTGCTTGAAGTCAAAATGAAGCGGAAGGCTCAGAACCTCGAGTTTGCCCCCGATGTAATAGTCGCCTTCGGTGTTAAAAAGATACTGGACCCCCTGATGGCCCCGGTCCGTGGTATTGTAAATACAGGAAGCCTCCTTCTCACGTTCCACGGGCCACATATCCTCGATATGCATAATAGCCAGCAGAAACCCTTCAGGATCCCTGATTGTGATTGATTGACCGCCCTCAATGGTGCGGGCCTGGGTATCAGTGATACCAAGGCAAACAGGTACAGGCCACAAAACATCGCTTTGAAGCCTCATGCGGTCCAGCACCGATTCATAGTCAGACCGGGTCATAAAGCCTTCAAGTGGTGAAAAGGCGCCGGTTGCCAGAAGTTCGAGGTCACACAGTTGCCGATCGTTAAGGATAATATCCGACAGATTAAAAGCAACATCTTTGAGAGTATCGGCCCGCTCATCATCAACCATTAGATTTATAAACGAACCGCCGTGCGGCTCAAGCGTTGATGCTTTTTTCATACAAAAGCCTCCGATTCCTATATTTTGTGCCTGAACGAAAAGTAATGTTCAGGCTAAATCCGAATATCGCCTGATTTAATAAAATGGTCGAAACTCTTTACCCTGTTAAATCATTCAAGATGGTATCCATATAGATTGAAAAATCGTATTTTATACAAAAATCCTTTTAATATCAGGATATATATTTAACAGGGCGAGCAAATTCGAATACTAAATGACAATTAGACCAAAACGAACTAATTGGGGATTCAATGTTTTTATAATGTGAGACCTTTGCAAAACGCACCCTTTTGCCCAATTTCTGTGTCAGGCTCAAGTTTTAATCCTCAAAATACTAAATGTATTCCTGTGGTTAAAATTTTCGCCTTCCTTGAACTTGAACAAAATTGAGCATTTTTCAAAGGTCTCAATGTTTTTGTAATTGGTGCATTTTAATTTTTGTCATTGTTCGTATTTCGTACTTCGGATTTCGAATTTTTGACCGAAAACTAATGTTTTTGGTCAAGCACTATTTAGGTTTTATAGAATCTCTATTCCGGAATATTAGGCATGGTGGTGTAAATACCTTGGTAATTTTTAAGCTTATATTCTTTTTCATTCTTTTCGACGATGTAGTAATCCGGCATTAAAGGAATCTTGCCAACCTTGGTGGCAATGACATACATAGGCTGTGCAAGACCAGTGGTGTGACCGCGCAACGCATCTCTAATGAGTTCTGCCCCCTTTTCAACCGGTGTCCGGAAATGATCTATCCCGGGCACCGGTTCACAATAAAAGACATAATATGGCCGTATTCGAACCGCCAAAAGCTTTTTGTGCAAAGCTCTGAAGGTCTCCACGTCATCATTGATTCCCTTAAGCAGAACAGCCTGATTGCCTACATTCACACCGCAACAAAGAAGATCGAAGACCGCCTTTGACGTCTCCTCCGTAATCTCCTTGGGATGATTACACTGAGTATTCACCCAGATGGGGACCCGGTGAAAGCCGCTCAGAACCTTCTTGAGGCCGTCTGTGATTCTATGGGGCAAAATAATAGGCGTTCTTGTGCCAAAACGAATCATCTCTATATGGGGAATCTCCCGCAGCTTTCGAACAAGATATTCAATCTTGTCGTCTGATAGGATAAAAGGGTCACCGCCAGTAATAAGAATATCGCGAATCTCCTTGTGTTCCCTGATCCACTCCATACCCTCTTCAACATCAAATCGAAGTTTGAGTTCACGATCCACCACGAGTTCTTTACGAAAACAGTGACGACAGTAATTTGCACAGACATCGGTTACTGTAAATGCAATGCGATCATGGTACTGTCTTGCAATACTGTCGGGTCTGACTTCATCAGTGTCACGGTTTTCTTTCCAGATCAGATAGTTGGGAATTCCATATTGATTCTCAGTTTCCTTCATAGAGGGAATCACCTGCCTGCGTAAGGGGCAAGCGGGGTCATCAGGATCCATCAAAGAAGCAAAGTAGGGAGTTGTCCCCCATTTAGTTTTAAGGGTGTTTATGGCATTTTCTTCTTCCGGGGTGACATTGATGAACGCCTTCAACCTCTCGAGTGTGTTAACGCTGCTCTGGAGTTGTTCAATCCATGCTTCCATTAAGATGTTCCTCCTTTTAGTACTTTAGAAATTATTATTATATAGCAGAAAGTTTTCTACCTAATGTAAAGAGTTTATATGCTCAGATATTTATTAAGTTCTCTGGGGGTAATATGCACTCTGTGATCCTCCCAGTCATTTATTTTAAGAGACATATAGTTGTTGTAAATCCGCTCACCCAAAACCTCTTTCAGGAATTTGCTCCTTTCGGCTTCGACCAGTGCTTCGTACATGCTTTTAGGCAAAAATCGCCTGTCCCAGACGCGGTATTTGTATTTTCTTTTATATGTGCTCCCAATATCCGGCCGGCCGCAGTCTATATCCTCTTTTATGCCTTGAAGTCCCATGGCAATTAACGCCCCTATCTGAAGATACGGGTTGCCTGCAGGATCAGGGTTTCTCAGCTCGATTCTTGTACCATTGGGGTTATGAGTATAAGGGACCCTGACCATAGAACTTCTGTTTTTGAAACCCCAGCCTCTGACAACGGGTGCTTCCTTGTCCAGCACGTACGCCTTGTATGAATTGAAGGTTGAGGCCATGAGGATGGAGGTTTCCCTGGCATATTTCAGGATGCCGCCGATAAAGTTTTTGCCGGTCTTACTGATATTATATTCTCCATCTGCATCGTAAAACAGGTTCTTTCCTTCAAGATCCTGTATAGAAAGGTGAATGTGATAGGCATTCCTGTTGAAGTCGTCAAATGGTTTGGGCATAAAAGTCGCGTGATACCCAAACTCCTCCGCAACCTTCTGGGTTATGTAGTTAAAAAGCACTGTCCGGTCAGCGCCGGTCAAGGGGTCCGTGTACTCCAAGTTTATCTCATGCTGTGAATGTGTGACCTCATGATGTGCTTTCTCAAACCGTATTCCGCACGCTTTAAGTATTGAGATAATCCTGTTCCTTACAGGTTCCCCCTTGTCGTGGGGTGTGGATTGAAAATAGCCAGCCATGTCAGAATGGACTTTTTCACCGAATTCATTTTCGGCCAGAATAAAGAATTCATGTTCCGGTCCAACTTGAAATCTGAAGCCAAACTCAGTTTCCGCCTCAATCAGAACATCTTCCAGGACAGCTCTGGGATCGGCTTTAGCACGAACTCCCTGGTCGCTGTAAACATGGCCGATAAAGAATCCAAGATTTTCATCTGCCAATTCTACGGTACGAAAACTATTCGGATCGGGAAAAAGAAGTCTGTCACTGCTATCAACTGTGCCAAAGCCAGCAACGGAGCTTCCATCAAAACCGATTCCATTTGCAACGATCGATTCAATATTTTCAGGATTTATAGGAAGATTCATTATTCTGCCATTCAGATCAGTGAAGAAAATCTTTGTTGAACTCATACCTTTAAGTTTTTTCCTGATCTCCTCGATGTTTGCCATTTATTATCTCCCTGATTTTATGATTTTTTTCCAAATGACATGATATTGCAAACACAACTTGAGTTTGCTCGCCATACCAACAGTTATTGTAAAATGCAATAAATATTTCTAAATCACCTCCTGATTAGTTTTAGCTAATTAAGGCAAGTCAAGTTAATAATCTCCAAGTGAGTCGGTGTTGTGCCAGAGGGTTCAATCCTTGACTATTGGAATCCTTGGACCCTCTTTTCCAACTAAATTGGAGAAGAACCATATTTTTTTATTTTCAATAAATTTTGTCCTGTATTCAAGCACTTTTTTAATTTATCTGCAACTTCTCAATAAATTCTGAATCTTTTTATCATCTTAATCCCCGTCACTTTTTGAGAACTTATATTTATCTGGAGTATTCACCGGAAATATTGACATTGAAAATCATTTTGTTTAATGATTGCCGAGAACTCGACTATTAATGGTGCGAACCGGCCTGCCCCGAATTTCTCATGAAGAATTTATCTCGGGTTTTGCTATAGTAATTAAATATAAAAATATTGACCAGTTAAGCAGGTATAAACAAATAGATTATAGAAACACATAGATGTTTTTAATTTTATTAGATAAATTCTTCATGAGAAATCCAGGCTAAAGACAGCCATTCATAAGTTTTTCTTCAGGATCCAACCGAAGGTGCGTATCTTGAGCGAAAACAGACAATCATCTATAAAAAAAAACCTTTGGCTAAGGGCACAGATCATTCAATCTATCCGCCGATTTTTTATAGATAAAGACTATCTTGAAGTCGAGACACCCTACAGGATTCCCGCGCCCGCACCCGAAGCCCATATCGATGCCGAAGTTTCAGGTGACTGGTTTTTGCACACTTCCCCGGAACTCTGCATGAAAAGTCTGCTTTCAGCCGGATATCCGCGCATTTTTCAGATCTGCCGATGTTTTCGTCAAAAAGAGCGTGGCCGGCGTCACCTGCCTGAACTGACCATGCTGGAATGGTATACCGCAGGTCAAAATTATCACGAAATGATGAACCAGTGTGAAGACCTGATACTGTTTTTGGCCCGCAGTGCTGATTTTGGAGATTTTTTGGTTTATCAGGGCAACAGCATCGACCTTACAACTCCCTGGAACAGGATGCCGGTTGCCGATGCATTTGACAAATTTGCTTCCATTTCAATGGAAACCGCCCTTCTGCATGATCGGTTTGATGAAATTATGGCCTGTGAAATCGAACCGAACCTGAGTCACCAAAAACCGCTTTTTCTTTATGATTATCCCGCTGCCAGCGCCCCCCTGGCAAAACTGAAACCGGATAACCGTTCCATTGCAGAACGATTTGAGCTTTACATAAGCGGCCTGGAACTTTGCAATGCCTTTACCGAGCTGACTGATGCTGTTGAGCAGAGACAGCGTTTTGAGCTGGAACAAAAGATCCGCAGCGAATCCGGGAAACAGTCATATCCTTTACCTGAAAAATTTTTGGAATCCTTGCAATTTATGCCGGAAGCCTCAGGCAATGCACTAGGTGTCGACCGGCTGGTTATGCTTTTTGCAAATACAACCCGGATTGACGATGTTGTGGCGTATACTCCTGAAGAGCTTTAACCCGCGTTTCTCATGAAGAATTTGTCTGGCTTTTATTTTTATTAGCAAATATAAAATATTAATCACTTAAGTTGGCATAGATGGATAACATGATTAAACACTCTGATATTTTACTCCTGAAGGGGTTTAACCCAAATATTCAAAAATACATAATAATTAAGCTCCAAAAGTATTGATTTCGTCTTAAAATCTGCTATGTATTACTTTGAGCATGAATAGATCGAAGTATACGTAAATCTTGATAAAAAAATAGGCTTGTCAAAAAGATTCTGCTTTATTCTTTCGAATCGTTTAAACTTCAACAAGAGGTGCAACAATGGAAGGCGTACTTTCTGAAGAAGCTTCTGATCTTATGAAAGAGATTCGTCAATTAAGATTTAATAACGAACGTTTAACTAAATTCATAGAGATCGGAGAAGCCATTTTCAAGGAAAGGAATATTGATCAACTCCTACCACTGATCATGAATAAAATCTCCAAATCTCTCAATGCGGACCGAAGCACCTTGTTCCTGATTGACTGGGATAGCATGGAGCTATGGACTAAATTTGCTGAAGGCTTAAAATCTGAGAGAATTGTTATACAGATGAAGATGGGACTCGTAGGTGTTAGTGTTTTTACCAGACAATTGATAAACGTGGCAAACGCATATCAAGATCCCCGCTTCAATTCAAAGATCGATCAGATAACAGGTTTCCGTACGGAAAGTGTTATATCCGCCCCTTTTTTTGACAAAGAAAACGAAGTTATGGGCGCAGTGATGCTTCTCAATAAAATGACCGGCTTCTTTACAAAGAAAGATGAAGAGAAAGTCCTTGAAACAGCCTCACGGCTCACCGAAATGGGTTGCGTCACTGATTTGGATAAGGGTAACGTCAAACCTCTGATTAATGACCTCAGGCAATCGACCGAATGTGATCGAGGTTCTCTTTTTCTGATCGATAGGGAGAAGGGGGAGCTTTATTCTTTAGTGGCAGAAGGCATTGAAGGACACGAAATTCACTTAAGCCTAAATTTGGGAATAGCCGGGCTTGTTGCGATTACAGGCCAGGAGATCAACATTCAAGACGCTTATGCAGACCCTCGGTTTGACAAGAGTAAAGATGATCGGACAGGGTACCACACCAGATGTATTTTGTGTGCCCCCATCAAAGATCAATCCGGAGAGGTAATAGGAGTCATAGAGACCATAAACAAAAAAGACGGCATCTTTATTGATTCTGATAAGGATCTTTTAAATGCGCTATCATCTTTTGTGGCCATATCCATCGAAAATGCCATACTTTTTCATGAGCAGCATCGACAGTTCAGGAGAGTATTAGAAGTGTTGGCAGCCTCAATTGACGCCAAAGACCCCCTAACCGCGGGTCATTCTCAAAATGTGACCAAATATGCTGCTGGAATTGCTCGTGAACTTGGTTTTGGCGAAACTGAAATCGATGTTCTTACTGTTGCGGCCTTGCTTCATGACTATGGTAAACTTGGCATTGCTGACAATATATTGAAGA
The DNA here is from genome assembly GCA_036447975.1 of Desulfobacterales bacterium. Classification (GTDB taxonomy): domain Bacteria; phylum Desulfobacterota; class Desulfobacteria; order Desulfobacterales; family UBA11574; genus JAUVVL01. Next base: position 1,924 of record JAZFVY010000238.1, on the reverse strand, counting down.
AACCCGGCAAATTAACAACCGAGGAATTCGAGCACATGAAGGAACATGTTGTAAATACAAGAAATATCTTAAGTAAAATGCATTTAATGCGCCAATATCGCGACGTTCCTCTAATTGCTTCATGTCATCATGAGCGCCTAGATGGCTCCGGGTATTCTGATGGACTTAAAGCGCGGGAGACTCCTTTTATGGCCAAGATCATAGCGGTAGCCGATGTTTTCGAGGCATTAACATCTACAAGGTATTACCGCGAGGCCCTCTCACCAGAGAAAGCCTTTGATATCTTGAAACAGGATATTGGAACCAAGTTCGACGAGAACATTGTGACTGCCATGGAGAAATACTGGTATAGTGAATAGTAGCAGCAAAACAAAAGGTGCTGATTTGAGAAGCGGTCAAATGCACAGGTTAAATAAAAAAAAATCTATTGCCGGATTTTTCAGAACTTCATCAACCTATTTTCTCTCCCTGAATATTGCCAGTAAACTGATGCTAGGGTTTATCCCGCTGGTTGTTATTCTCGTATTAATATCCACCTCTGCGCTTTTTAATCTGAACCGGTTAAATAACATCAGCAACAGCATTTTAAATACCGACGTTGTGGTTATAGCTGCATCGGAAAAAATGATTGACGCAATTTGGTCCCAGGAACTCTATGCCCGCCGTTATCTCATTCTCAAGAACAAGGATTTGCTTGAACTGTTCCGGGAGAGGGATAAAGTATTTAAACAGCATGTTGTAAAAATCAAGGCTGTACCAGAGGATCGGCATTTTCCCATCGATAAAATTGATTCCCTGCATAATGAATATAACGATATTCTGATTCAGGGGTTGGCCAATCTTGATAATCCTTCTTCTTTGCGCGCAAAGAAGATTGAAAAGGAAATTAAGAAAAAACAGGATACTATTATCGCTCTCATTAAAGGAATGGAAGCTGAAGCTATTCGTGATCAGAATGAAAAGACAAGTAAAACATCAGCCATCGGCACAATTGCCTTAAGGACTTCGGTTATTCTTTGCGTTTTCGGCATTCTGCTTTCTGTAACAGCAGCACTGCTGATTACCCGAAATATTTCCGGAGCCATTAAAAAATTGAAACTTGCCACACAGATGATATCCAAAGGTGAATTTGAATTCACGCCTGATATAAGGAATAAGGATGAATTGGGAGATCTCTCTGAGGCATTCATTGCCATGGCAAAGCGGCTCAAGCAACTTGAGGAAATGAGTCTGGATACCAGCCCACTTACGAGACTTCCGGGCGGTGTTTCAATTGAGAAAACGATGCAGGAGCGCATATCATCGGGCGATCTCATTGCTTTCTGCTTGTTTGATATCGACAATTTTAAATCATACAATGATCATTATGGTTATGCCAAAGGCAATGAACTCATCAAGGCGACTGCCAAAATAATTTTAGATGCTGTGTCTGAACTCGGCACTGCCGATGACTACATCGGTCATATCGGCGGGGATGACTTTGTGATAATTACAAAACCGGACTTATACGACAGAATCTGTAATGCTGTTATTGATAGCTTTGACAAGACTGTGCCGGTTTTTTATGATAGCGAGATCAGAAAGCGCGGTTATATCTTCGCAGAGGATCGACAGGGAAAGCAGGTCACCTTCCCTCTCGCTTCCATCTCGATAGCTGTTGTAACCAATACCAAGCGAAATTTCATAAACTATATACAGTTCGGAGAAATTGCCGCCGAGATGAAGGAATATGCAAAATCATTTTCCGGAAGTGTTTGCAAAGTCGATAATCGTACTAATTAGAACCTATCTCAAAAATAAGATTAGTGTTCAGGGCAAGGCGCGAAACGGTGAAAAAGCGGAGCATACACGTAGTATGTGAGCATTTTGAACCGTTTCGCAACACCGCCATGGGCTCTTAGATTGTTTTTGAGATAGGTTCTAG
>JAZFVY010000237.1:0-2434 GCA_036447975.1 Desulfobacterales bacterium | reverse complement strand
GAGCGGCACAGTGCCTTCGGCATGACTCCTTCGGCGTCTGCGTTATTCAGCCCTCGAAGTAGAGTATACTACGTCTTCGGACTGAAATGCCTTGTTCCTGCACCGCTCTGGCTCGTGAGAAATGTGGACTAAACCGCCTTGCTTAGCATCAAAGTCGTTATGGTCTTGATTTCCAGGAGAGATTAAGGTATGAAACTTGAATAAAAGAGCAATTTGAAAGTAATTGCAAAACAAAGGGAAATCGACAAATTCAATTGGAAGCTTATATTATTCCTGCGTCGGTATTTTAATAAAATTCCTATAACCTATCTCAAAAACAATCAAAGTGCCCATTTTGGTGTTGCGAAACGGTTCAAAATGCTCACATACTACGTGTATGCTCCGCTTTTTCACCGTTTCGCGCCTTGCCCTGAACACTAATCTTATTTTTGAGATAGGTTCTAGTATATACATCCTAGCACTGTTCAAAAATATAGAAACATTTTTATGAATAAAAGGAGCAACCCTATGGTTGTGAAAACTGTTAATTATGTTAACGATAAATCTTACATTGGATCTGGGAAAGAGATTGAGCTGAGCAAGAGTTGTTGACCCCAGAAAGAAAAGGTTCAGGTGAACCTGCCAAGCATGAAGCAACCCTTTATAATTGGTTCGATTCAGACCCCGGTTGGTAACGTGCCAAAAATTTCCTCTTCTCTTGCGTGGATAGATAGATGGGGAAGCATTAAGGCGCGATGGGGTGTGGGCAGAATGAGTTATACTGTAGACACAGGACTTTATGCCCTTGGAAATCCGAATGACGAATCTCCTGTCTTGGTCACAGCTAATTACAAGATGAGTTTTGATCGATTACGTGAGGCTCTTCCAGACCATAGCGCATGGATCATGGTTTTAAACACAGAAGGCATCAATGTCTGGTGTGCGGCTGGGAAAGGAACATTCGGGACGGACAAATTAATCCAAAGCATTGAAGTTTGTGGATTGACCCGCGTGGTTTCCCACCGGGAGTTGATTCTTCCCCAGCTAGCCGCTCCTGGAATCGCAGCACATCTAATAAAGAAACTGTCTGGCTTTAAGGTTATTTATGGCCCAATCCGGTCTAAAGACCTTTCAGCCTTTCTTGATAGTGGACTGAAGGCGACCCCTGCAATGCGACTAAAGACCTTTAGTATATGGGATCGGACAGTGCTGATCCCTATTGAACTTGTGGGAGCATTGAAGCCAAGCTTAATCATAATGGCAATTTTTTTCCTTCTGGGAGGATTAGGTGGAACAGGAGGATTTTGGGCTAATGCATTAAACCATGGCCTTTTAGCTGTTTATTCTTTATTGGCTGCGCTTTTTGCTGGTGCAGTATTAACACCTTTATTGCTTCCATGGTTACCTGGCAGAGCATTTTCTCTTAAGGGAATAACCATGGGTATTGTTATGGCAATGATCCTCTTTGTTGTTCGGTTTGGAGACATAATAACTTTACAATCGCGACTTGAAATAACAGCATGGTTTTTTATTGTCCCGGCGGTTGCTGCTTATCTTGCCATGAATTATACAGGAGCCTCCACTTATACCTCTCTTTCTGGAGTCAAAAAAGAAATGAAATGGGCAGTTCCCATGGAAATGGCGGGTGTATTGGTCGGCTTAGCGTTTTGGTTGGGGTCACGCTTTGTTGCCTGAAAGGACTGAAATATGGAAAATTTGATTTATTTAAAGGATGTAGTAACCTTGCAGCTTGATCATGACAAGTGCGTGGGATGTGGCATGTGCTTGATTGTCTGCCCTCATGCGGTATTTAGTATGAATAATGGGAGCGCTATCATTGAAAACCGGGATGCATGTATGGAATGTGGAGCTTGCGCCCAAAACTGCCCCGCAGAAGCTGTTAGAGTGCAGGCCGGAGTAGGTTGTGCAGCAGCAGTCATAAACACAGCCCTTGGCCGAGAAAGTTCATCGTGTTGTTGCATTATAGAACAAGATGAGACCTTGGAGGGCACATCTTCTAACCCAAAGTCAGGTTGCTGTTAAAACTATGAGACCTCTGCAAAACGCCCCCTTTTGCCCAATTTCTGTGTCAGGCTCATCATTTTGCACGCAGTGAAGCTTTAGCTTTATCCTCAAAATACTCAATGTATTCGTGCCTGCCCCGTAGGTCCGGAAGATCGTACGGGGTGGTTAAAATTTTCGCCTTTCCCTCCGGGGCGTAGGCCCCACGGGCCGGAGGCTTGAACATGAACAAAATTGAGCGTTTTGCAAAAGTCTCACTATATCTTCATTATTTTCCGTTTAGTAAGAGTTAAATCCATATACTGCCTATGTAAGCTATAAAATAGGGAACTGATTCTTCATGAGAAATGCGGGTCAACACATCCTGGTTCAATAATGCCAGACTACTGGACAAGATGGTTGATCATGATTATTATACTTAATATTACTTTCT
>JAZFVY010000236.1:0-4569 GCA_036447975.1 Desulfobacterales bacterium | reverse complement strand
ACGTCTTAAGGCAGAAGGTGTCCGCGTAAGCCTTTTCATGGACCCTGAGCCTGCTTACATGGCAAAGGCTTCGGCTGTAGGCGCTGATCGTGTAGAGCTTTACACGGGACCATACGCTTCAGCCAAGACAAAGACCGAAATAGCAAACGAATTTGCCAGGCTTAAGGATTCACACGACGCCGCACTTGATGCCGGCATGGAAATCAACGCAGGACACGATCTAAACCTCGAGAATCTTAACCGCCTCCAGGATCTTCCGGGAATCAAGGAGGTCTCGATCGGTCACGCTCTTATTAGCCACGCTCTTTACGTCGGGCTTGCTCAAGCAGTTAAAGACTTTCGAATTTCCTGTGGGCAAAAAATATGAGAAGAAGTGACCCAACGGTCTTTCCTCACCACTAGAACCTATCTCAAAATTAAGATTAGTGTTCAGGGCAAGGCGCGAAACGGTGAAAAAGCGGAGCATACACGTAGTATGTGAGCATTTTGAACCGTTTCGCAACACCGCCATGGGCACTTAGATTGTTTTTGAGATAGGTTCTAAATAAAGAAGGAGAAAATAGAATGTCTGACATTATTCAGCTCGTGAAAAACAGAGACCCTGTTGAAAATGAATTTCATCAGGCGGTCAGAGAAGTAGTTGAGTCGGTCGAGCCGGTTATGGATCGAAACCCGGAATACAGGAATGCAAAGATACTTGAACGAGTTGTTGAACCGGAACGGGTAATCATTTTCCGGGTACCCTGGATGGATGACCAGGGAGAGGTTCAGGTCAACAGAGGTTTCCGCATTGAAATGAACAGCGCTATAGGGCCTTATAAAGGCGGACTTCGCTTTCATCCCTCGGTTAATCTGAGTATTCTCAAGTTTCTCGCCTTTGAACAAGTTTTCAAAAATGCCCTGACCACCCTGCCCATGGGAGGCGGCAAAGGCGGGTCGGATTTTGACCCCAAGGGCAAATCGGACAACGAAGTAATGCGCTTCTGTCAGAGTTTCATGTGCGAACTGTTCCGCCACATCGGCCCTGACACGGACGTTCCCGCGGGCGATATAGGGGTTGGTGCCAGAGAGATCGGCTATCTCTTTGGGATGTACAAAAAATTGTGCAATGAATTTACCGGAGTACTGACAGGTAAGAGCCTAAATTGGGGAGGCAGTCTCATCCGTCCCGAGGCCACCGGCTATGGCGCCGTCTACTTTGCCGCAGAAATGCTCTCCACCAGGCATCAAACACTGGAAGGCAAGACCTGCCTGGTTTCCGGTTCCGGGAACGTAGCCCAGTATGCCGTGGAAAAACTTATGGATTTGGGGGGCAAGGCTGTTACTCTTTCCGATTCTTCCGGATATATCTATGATGAAAGTGGGATTGACAGAGAAAAGCTTGATTTTGTGATGGAGCTCAAGAATATCAAAAGGGGCCGTATCGAAGAGTACGCGGACAAATATCCGGATGCCGTGTATACCCCTGTTGATCCTGCTTTGGATTTCAATCCCCTCTGGAATCACAAGGCAGATTGTGCCTTTCCCAGCGCCACCGAGAACGAAATAAATGGAAAAGATGCCCAGAACCTTGTTAACAACGGTGTCAACCTGGTCTCTGAAGGGGCCAACATGCCCACCACTCCGGAAGGGATAGAAATTTTCATCGACGACACACTTCTTTATGGCCCGGGCAAGGCTGCCAATGCCGGCGGTGTCTCAACCTCGGGGCTGGAAATGTCTCAGAATAGTATGCGCCTATCCTGGCCCCGTAAAGAAGTGGATAACCGGCTGAAGCAGATCATGAAAAGCATACACAAGACCTGTCTGGATGCGGCCGAGCAATACGACACACCGGGCAATTATGTGAACGGTGCCAATATTGCCGGATTTGTCAAGGTTGTTGATTCTATGCTCGACCAAGGACTGGTTTAAAAAACATTGCCTAACCCGGACAAGCCCGCCCTCCTGCCAAGCGTAGTGAGGCGGACGAACCGGAACCAAAAAAAGTATGTTTTATCTCACCACGAAAAGCTTGAGGGACATGAAGGATAATTAAGATATAAAGCAAATCTTTGTGTTTCTTCGTGTGCTTCGTGGTGAAAACAATTTGCTACAAAAAGTACAAAGTGAAGCTCCCCGACCTAAAGGACTGGGTTTGCGGGAAGCAGACCGGTCACGGTGCTACTTATGCGGGACATGCCCTTGCCTGTGCCGCAGCGCTGGCGACAATTTTTAAAGGATGTTAAATTTATGAACGTCCAAAGCATAGCAGGCCTTGTGGTTTTCGCATGCATTGCTTGGCTGATCAGTGAAAACCGCACCAAGGTCAGTATCAAAATTGTTGTCGCCGGAATCGCAATCCAGCTGGCGGTGGGATTCATTCTGCTAAAACTGCCTGTCTTTAGAGATTTCTTTATATCATTAAACCGCCTGGTTCTCTCCTTGGAAGAATCTACTGCCGCCGGAACATCAATGGTGTTCGGCTACCTGGGAGGCGGAGACCTGCCCTTTGCTGAAAAATTTCCGGGCGCCAGTTTTATTTTAGCCTTCAGAGCCCTTCCCCTTATTCTCGTAATAAGCGCCTTGTCAGCCCTTTTGTTTTACTGGAAAATCCTTCCTATAGTGGTTCAAGCTTTTTCCTGGTCATTGCAAAAGACCATGGGCTTGGGCGGCGCCGAGGGATTGGGTGTTTCAGCCAATATTTTTGTGGGTATGGTGGAATCGCCTCTCTTTATCCGCCCTTATTTGAAGGACATGACTCGCAGCGAGCTCTTCACCCTGATGACCACAGGCATGGCCACCATTGCCGGCACAGTCATGGTGCTTTATGCCAGCATTTTGAGCAACGTTATTCCCGATATCATGGGCCACATCTTGACTGCTTCAATCATCAGCGTGCCGGCAGCCATCACGATTTCCAAAATCATGATTCCCGAAACCGGCCAGCTAACTTCCGGAGAAATGACGGCGCCTGAAACAGCTTTAAGTGCCATGGACGCCATTACAAAGGGGACCATTCAGGGAGTGAAGCTTCTGATCAATATCATTGCCATGCTGATTGTGCTGGTGGCCCTGGTTCATCTTGTCAATCTAATCCTCGGCCTTTTGCCGGAAATCGGTGGCCAGCCCGTAACTTTGCAAAGACTTATGGGCCTGGCAATGGCGCCGGTAGTGTGGCTCATGGGTGTTCCTTGGGAGGAGGCCCCTGTGGCCGGCGCCCTTATGGGAACCAAGACAATTCTTAACGAACTGCTAGCCTACCTGGATATGAGTCGTCTGGCCAAAGGCGCTTTGAGCCACAAAAGTATGGTGATTATGACCTACGCCATGTGTGGTTTTGCCAATCCAGGCAGCTTGGGGATTATGATCGGTGGTATGGGAACAATGGCTCCGGAAAGACGCGATGAGATCGTTGCCTTGGGGTTTCGCTCTATTGTGGCCGGAACCATGGCTACCTGTATGACCGGAGCCGTGGTGGGAATTGTCGGTGCATGATACTATCCAGCATTTTTCATGAAGAACATCAAACAAAAAGCATATAATAACGCTACCTCCAATCTGATCAAAATAAAAATATGCAAAAGGTACCAGGAGCTAATCACAATACAATATTTTATTACGGTATGAATGATTACATGAGAGCGATCAATGAGATGGTCAAAACGCTACATCATAACAACTAGGCGCTTAGTCATGTATTGTATTTTTGAAGTGCAAGGTACCACATGGCCCAAGTTCAGATTTGAACGGGAATATTCGGTGTTTCTGAAAGAAATCATCAATTTTGGGAAATGCATGATTGAGGCAACGAGTCAAGCATCAAGACCGCAATAGACCATTTCCATATATTGTGGTATTGTTAAGATCGAAAATAGCTCAGGCTATCATTCCGAATTACAGATACGAAACACTTATCTTAACATCCTTATAACATCTAAATTTTACATATTGGCAAGATAACGCAACGGTCGATTCAGGCTATCACATGCATTCTGCAGTGAAATGTGGCTTGTTTAAATTGACACTGTGGCAAGCAATTTTCAATCCAATTAAATAAATTTAACACACAATGGTTAGGTGAGAAAAATGCCTATAAAACCAACCTATGAAAAATTGGAACACAGGGTTGAGGAGTTAGAAAAAGCAGTCAATGAACGAACAAGTTTTGATAAGCAACTGAAACTTCTCTCATTAGCTGTAGATCACAGCAGCGAGGGCATAGCTGTGTCTGATCTGGATGGCAATCTGGAATATTTGAATAATGCCTTTGCAGAGATTCACGGATATTCACCTGAAGAACTTATTGGAAAAAATCTATCTATTTTCCATACCCTTGACCAGATACCCTCAGTGGAAGCAGCCAACTTGGAAATCAAACAGACGGGTTTCTTCAAAGGTGAAATTTGGCATGTTAAACGTGATGGTACTGTCTTTCCAACCATGATGCATAATTCACTTATTCTGGATGAAGCCAACAAGCCGATCGGGATGATGGGAACACTCCGTGATATTAGCGATATGAAACAAGCTGAAGAAAAGCTGCGGGAGAGTGAGGAAAAATACCGAGGGATATTCGATGAATCTATT
>JAZFVY010000235.1:0-4608 GCA_036447975.1 Desulfobacterales bacterium | reverse complement strand
CAACCAACGAAAAGCTCAGTGGCAGCGATTTAGCTGTCCACTGGGGCGTCATCTTCGACTATCCGTTCTCTTGAATCTTTTATAGCCTCAAGGATATCCTTAGTGGTCGCTTTGGTTTTTATGCCGGGGATATCAAAAGGGGATTTTGGAGTTTTTTAAAAGACAATTGTAAATGTTTCTCCGCTTCGCCTTTTTATAATCACTTCTTCCTTACGTGCAATATTAAGAACCTCGGCGAATCGTTGTCTTGCTTCGGAATATGTATAGACTTTCATAATATTTACTCCATAACTTGAATGCCGATTTTTTGGGCAATTCTTTTCATATGCCGATCAAGAGTCAATAATGGGTTGCGCAAGTTAAGAGCACATTCCAAAAAATAGGCATCGTATGCATATGTGTTGTATTGAGTTGCTATATTTAAAGCCGCTCGGATATCGATCGGCCGCAAATAAACTGGTATATGCTGAACCATATCCCACGCTAAAACGACCTCGTCGGCTTCTAATGCATTTCTTCTCATCATTGCCGTCAATACATTACTGATTTCAAATGGCAATACTTCGGGTGCAACCACATCGTGTTCTTCAGTAAGACGCATTATCATGTCATCTCGCGCCATCGACACGGATAATCTGCTGAAAAAGCAAGCAAAAAGATGGTTAAAAGTGAAGAAGTAATTATAAACGATGAAATGAGTAGAAATCTAAAAATGGCCTGGCTTTTTCAGTCAGAGTTGATCCGCTTGTTCTCCGGCAAGTCACTATACTGCGATAGGAGTAAGAGTAAAAATACGAGCAAGTCGCGCCGCACTCTTAACGTCACCCAGCCGCAATGCATTGCGAATATCATCCAGCTTGTATGCATCATCAAGAGATAAATAAGGGGACCACCCTTTATTCATATCGATCAATTCGACATCAACCTCGGCAACATATTGCCCCTCGTGCACGAACTTTGTACGTCGTCTTTTTTTCATTATATCCTCCTCAGAAAATCTGCTGTCCACCGATCGGCATCAGGCCTGTAAGCAGTAACCAAAACGGCTGGTGAAGAAGCGCCCTTGGGAATTCCCCAAACCACGTGTATCGGGTTGTCAAAACGATCTTTCAGTAATACCAATACACATGGACCTTTCGGATAGTCAGGATAATCTTCTATAACTAATGCATCCGAAACTCCTGCCATGATATCCCTGACGAAAATGTTGTCTTCCGCAAGCTCATCATAACCATGGTCGGATATCATAACTTCCTTACGTTCAATCAGTCTCAGAACTCTCTCGAATGTCTCATTCATATTTTAATAATACAATAATCAGGGACTATTTGGCAATAATATTCACTTTTCCACAATAGTCTTATGACGGAGAACGCTGCGGGTAACCAGTGGTCCTAAACTTACCGTAAACCAAAGGCTTTAACGCAAACCGCCAGAGTTCTTCCCGTCTGGTTTACCCGCTTGTTAGACGATTCGCATTTCAAAACGACTGTCAAAATTCATTCTTTCAAGGAAGGTCTTTGCTTTCCCAATTTCCTCTTTATCAACTTTTCTTAAATCCAATTCAAATTGATGATGATTGGTGATGATTCTTACAAAGTCATCGCCAAATTCAATTTCCTTTAAAATGTCATCTTCGTCATCCCGCCATGCTTCGTCAGAAACGTTTACCCCACGCTCGGCTTCATCGAGGATGAATTCGTATTTAGGAGTTCGAATAAGAATAAGGCTTCTGATTTCCTCCAACCCTGGTTGCCAAATTGCAAATGATAAGATCAGATCTGGTGGATTATCTTCAATACTGATAAAAGAAACAAGTTCCATAATTCTCTCTTGTCTAACATAGATTAGAAGGACTATTTTCCGTAAAATGAAGCGGAAACTGAAATATTCTGTTGAAAATATTACATTAAATCAATATAATTGTCAACAAATAGTAAATATTGAAGATGTAAAAACGGAAAGGAATTTTTCCCAATGAAATTGCTCGACCAGGTTCGTGATGTTGTACGAAAAAACACTATTCAATTCGGACTGAACAAGCCTATGTTCAGTGGATAAGGCGATTTATACTTTTCCAATATTCCTCCTGAAATCCGGCAAATACTTATGGAAAAGCTGAGCTTCCCGAATCCCAAATAGCTGGAAATGAGAGAATGGGACGCTGGAGGAGGGGAACTCCCAGAGAGCTGCGTTATCCTTCAATCTGCTCCATGCCAGTATTTTTCCAGATATTGCAACGAAGTCTTTAAGTGATCGTATGAAAATACCTCCAGGGAAACGGTCCCGCTAAACCTTTTTAATATCCGCATGACAATGTCCATCTGTTTTGGAGATAATCTATCCAGTGCCAAATGATCCTTGTGGTTTCCTACACCATGAAGATGTATGATTGAAGTTCTTTTGCAATATTTGTTGAAAACAGCTTCCATGTCGAACCGATTCACTATCAGATGACCAAGATCAATACAGACAGACAGATTAAAAAAGGTTATTATTTTTTCCACCCAATCCAGCGGATAAGCCAGGGTTTCAATTGAAACCATTTCACCGTTTATTCCAGTGGCGACCAATTGCTCTATGCTGTTGTAAAGACGTTCCTGCCACCTTTTGATACGCTCCTTTTCAAAGTCGGCCTCATCATATTGGAGGTGGAGGGTGCAGGTCGAAGGAGACAGCGGAGCGGTTAGTTCCATGACCTGTTTTATGGTTTCCATGGCGGTGTGACGCATTGAGGGATCAAGAGCACTTAAGGATATATCTATCGGAAGGTGAACATTATAGGTCAGATCGAATTCGTTTGACAGCAAGGAGAGCTTCTTTATCTCATGATTTGACGGCAGACCGTCAGAAGCACTTTCAAAAAACAGAAGTTCGATTTCATCCAAATACGGGGCCAGCATTTTTACATTCTGTGCATAGCCATCCGGATATATAAAAGATGTGCTTCCAATCTTAAATGGAAATACACCTTTATAAGATTTTGGCAGGGTAGGGTACATAGATGCCGTGTTTGTGGCCGATTATCCTACAGGGCCTCCTATTGAAACCAGTAAAAAGAGCATTGATTCCGTAATTTCGGTCATTGCTCCCAGCATGTCACCGGTGATACAACCCATCCGTTTTTTATAGAACAGAATAATGGCAGCAGTTGTCAGTACAAAAATAAAGATAAGCCAGATTCCTCTCCAGCCTATAAAAAACGAAAGCGCTATTGGGATAAGCAATCCCCAGAAAGTGTAAAAATTCAAAGTATTGCCGAAAAAATCATGCCCGGTGCCGCCGTCAGGCCTTCCATATTCCAGAAAACGCATTCCGAATAACATACTGCCCCTTGCATAAGCAGGTATTATCACCAGCAAAAGGCTTCTGTGAACACCTAAATTCGTGATGCCGCCCCATTTGATGGATAATCCGCAGATAATTGCCACAAGACCCATCACACCAATTCTGCTGTCTTTCATGACCTCAAGCGCCTTTTCTCTGGAGCGGTGCCCCAAGAGGCCGTCTGCCGTGTCACCCAGCCCATCCAGATGAAACGCACCGGTCAAAACAACAAGAAAAATTACGTCGAGGATTGCGGCTACTGATCCCGGCCACAATCTTGACACGCCATGATCAAAAATGGACACCAGTGCTCCTAAAATTATACCCACAACCGGGAAGAAAGGCACCATTCCTTTGGGGTCATATATTATTGTTTTGCCCAGGGGCAGGATGGTTATAAACTTTATTGCAGCAATAAAACGTTTCATACATATAGACATTAATTCTTTAATTGTGAAAATTGTGCCTTCTAGAGGCGGAACTGTGACTTTTTATGGTAAAAAATTAATAACAATCACGAAAACACGAAAGAGGAAAAGCACGAAATTCTAATATTTTTTCGTGTTTTCGTACTTTCGTGATAAATAAGCCTTTAAAATTATTTGATATTATTCATGAAATACTCGGTTTTATAGACACAGGAATTCCGGCCACCATCCATATGACCATGTCAGAACATGCCGCTACTTTCTGGTTCGCAAATCCGGCAACATCCCTGAACCTCCTGGCCAGTCTGTTTTCCGGGACTATGCCGGTTCCCACCTCATTCGATACCAGAAAAACCGGGCATTGGGACGCTTCCAGCGATTGGGTCAGTTTCTTGATATGGACTTCGATTTCTTCCGGGTTATTAATTTCCAGAAGAAGATTGCTGAGCCAGAGGGTCAGACAATCGACAACGATCACATTTCCTTGTCGGCCGTGTTCATCGACGGATTCTACTAAACTAAGTGGGGCCTCAACGGTTGTCCAGCTTTGGCTCCTTTCTTTTTGATGGCGCCTGACACGCTCTTCCATTTCATTATCTCCGGGCACGCAGGTTGCGACAAATATTCTGTTCCGTCCGGCGGCCTGTGTCGCCAGTTCAAGGGCATAACGGCTTTTGCCGCTCCTGCACCCTCCGATAATCAAAACAGTCTCCTTCACAAATTTTCTCCTGAATCTAAAGTTTCAATAATCGCTTTTGTATCTATATGCTTTTCAAAATGGACGGCCAGATCGTCATAGGCCGAATCTTTGGCTGCAAAACCGTGAATATCGGGAACCTCGATCTCGCTAAGA
>JAZFVY010000234.1:0-2901 GCA_036447975.1 Desulfobacterales bacterium | reverse complement strand
TTGCCGCCCACTATGGTTGTCATGCTTTACGTCCCAGTGATGTTATGCAGTTTGACAATCCGGTTGCGCCTGTTCTATTCGATCAATTGCTGGAGGTGACGGGTGCCAAGAGTATTGAATGGCCGTTGAAGCTGGAATGTTGCGGTGCACCTTTGCTGGGAGTAAATGATGATCTTTCCATGGATTTGACGGAAAAGAAACTTGCTGACGGGACACAATCCGGTGCAGACTATCTTTGCACCGCCTGTCCCTGGTGCCAGTTGCAATTTGATAATGTCCAGAAGATAATTAACATAAAACGTGGTTCAAACCATCTGCTTCCTTCTATCCTATTCCCACAAATACTTGGGATTGCAATGGGGATGAACGCAAAAGATCTGGGTGTCGATATGAACCAGATAGATATCAAAGGTTTTGAAGGCTTTTTAGCCTGATGCTAACCCCTCCTTTAGGGGGTAAACTAAGATGGAAGAAAATATGTCAAAAGAAAAGATTGGTTCGGTAATGGTTGTCGGAGGCGGTATTGCTGGAATGCAGGCTGCGCTGGATGTGGCCGATTCCGGATATTATGTCTATCTTGTTGAAAGAACGACCTCCATTGGTGGAATTATGTCCCAATTGGACAAGACCTTTCCCACCAATGATTGTGCCATGTGAATTATTTCCCCTAAACTGGTCGAGGTCGGCCGGCACAACAATATAGAGTTGCTGACGCTGTCAGAGGTAAAAAACATATCCGGAGAAGAGGGAAATTTTGAAGTCAAAGTTACCCAGTATCCCCGGTATGTTGATATGGATAAATGTATTGCTTGCGGTATCTGCGCGGAAAAATGTCCGAAAAAAGTTGTCAGTGAATATGATGCAGGTCTTATTAAAAGAAAAGCGGCTTTTGTGAGATATGCCCAAGCCGTGCCCCTTAAATACGCACTTGATTCAGAAAATTGTATTTACTTTAAAAAGGGTAAATGCAAAGCCTGTGAAAAGTTTTGTCCAACAGGTGCAATTAAATTCGATGATAAGCAAAAAGATTTTACAATCAGGGTTGGCTCCGTCATTCTGTCAAGCGGTTGCGAAGCTTACGATCCAGGGATCCACGATATATATGGCTATGGAAGATCTGATAATATCGTAACCAGTTTGGAATTTGAACGGATGCTTTCCGCATCGGGTCCTTACGGTGGGCATCTAGTTCGGCCGTCGGATAAAAAAGAACCAAAAAAAATTGCATGGCTCCAGTGTATCGGTTCCAGAGATGAGCATATCGGGGCCAGGGGATATTGCTCGTCGGTTTGTTGCACCTATGCCATCAAAGAGGCTATGCTCGCAAAAGAGCATAGTAAGGAGCCTCTGGACACAGCCATCTTTTATATGGATATCCGCACCCATGGCAAGGATTTTGAAAGATATTTCAATAGAGGTAAGGATGAAGCAGGCATCCGCTTTGTCAAATCAAAAATCAGTAACATTGTCCCTGTTGGTGATGCCGAAAAACAACTCATACGCTATATAGACGAAACAGGCAAAAGGGTTGAAGAAGAATTCGACATCGTGGTTCTTTCCGTCGGTCTTGGCGTGAAAAAAGAAGTGATTGACCTGGCGAACCGAATAGGGATTGAGCGTGATCAATATAATTTTGCATCTTCAACAAGTTTTAAACCCGTTAAAACTTCTTTACCCGGTATTTTTGTGTGTGGCGCCTTTGAGGCCCCCAAAGATATCCCCCAATCAGTCATCGAATCCAGCGCCGCTGCGGGTGTGGCCGGAAGCTCCCTTGTTGAATCCCGTTGGACTCTAACAAAGACAAAAGAAATAATAGAAGAGATCGATATTAGAGGAGAACCTCCCCGTATAGGCGTATTTATATGTAATTGCGGGACCAATATTGGCGGGGTGGTGGATGTGCCGTCTGTTGTAGAATATGCACGAGCCTTGCCGTACGTTGTTTATGCAGAAGAAAATATGTTCAGCTGTTCTCAAGACACTCAGGATTTGATGGCGAAAGCCATCAAAGAGAAGCGTTTGAATCGTCTGGTTGTGTCTGCTTGTACTCCCAAGACCCACGAACCTCTCTTTCAGGAAACACTGACTAATGCCGGTGTCAATAAATACCTTTTTGAAATGGCCAATATCCGCAACCAATGTTCCTGGGTGCATGCTTCTGATCATGAGAAGGCAACCCAAAAAGCAAAAGATCTGACAAGAATGGCTATTGCCAAGGTTGCTTTACAAGAACCATTGATTGAACCGGAATTGGAGATCAACCAGTCTGCCCTGGTTATCGGTGGAGGCATTTCAGGAATGGCAGCGGCAAGGATGCTGTCTGATCAGGGATATCATACTTATTTGATTGAAAAGAAAGAAAGACTTGGAGGGCAGGCCAGACATCTCTATGAAACCTGGCGGGGTGAGGATATACAGCAGAATCTGAAAGAATTGATTGAAGGGGTTCAATCCGACGAAAAGATTGATATCTTTTTAAATGCCGAAATAAAAAAGGTTGAAGGATTTGTTGGTAATTTCGAAACGACGATGGAAATAGGCGGCAAGGAAAAGATTCTGGAGCATGGCGTGACCATTATTGCATCGGGAGCTGAGGAGTTTAAGCCGGATCAGTATTTATATGGTAAGGATCCGCGTGTTCTTAGCAGCCTGGAATTAGATAAAAAGTTTATTGAAAACGATCTGGTACTAAAGGAGAAAAAGTCGACCGTTTTTATTCAGTGCGTCGGCTCACGGGTAGAGGAACGCCCTTATTGTTCCAAGGTTTGCTGTACCCACTCCATAATAAGCGCCTTGAAACTCAAAGAACTCAACCCTGAAATGGACGTTTTTATCCTTTATAGGGATATGCGCTCCTATGGATTGCGCGAAGATCTCTACCGGGAAGCAAGATCTAAAGGG
>JAZFVY010000233.1:0-2645 GCA_036447975.1 Desulfobacterales bacterium | reverse complement strand
AGAACGTCGAGCTCGCCACGACAACCAATTAATAAAACTAGATATTCTCTGTGTTCTCTGAGATTGCTCTTGTAAAAAGTATTTTAATAAGCGGCGGATGGCTAAGTAAAAAGGCTCATAAACAAGGCGTAGTGGTTTTTCAGGGACGAGACTATACATGTAGTATGTCGAGTTCCCTAAAAACCGCTACAATGCAGTAGATGAGTCTTTTTGCGACGCCATCAATCTGGAAATTTGATATAAGAGAGCTGATTTCGTTCAAAATATAAAATATTATCAGATTTTTTTCAAAATAATTCCAGAAATATGGTTTTTTCGATCCTCATTGGCTTTTCAAAAACCCCTTGAAAACACAGCATTAACGGCCATGTCGCAGCCGTAAACGAACGAAAAATACAATCGAACGCCCCGGGTACACTTGAATAAAAAAGTCCAAGCATATGTAAAAATACGTTGTCATTATATATAGTTAAATCACATAGTTATGAGGACGCCCGGCTTGACAACCCTCTTATGCTCTGTTATGCGTTAAACATGAGCCTAATTGCAAAAGCATCCCAAAATATCACCGACCGTTTAACCTGGCATATCGCCGATAGAGATCAGGCAGGTATAGCCAAAAATCTTGCTGATGGTAAAGATATTCCCGAAGTCTATGGCCTTGGCGAAGCAGGGCTTTTTGATGAGTTTTTTTGTTTTCTCGACCAG
Organism: Desulfobacterales bacterium; assembly: GCA_036447975.1. Classification (GTDB taxonomy): domain Bacteria; phylum Desulfobacterota; class Desulfobacteria; order Desulfobacterales; family UBA11574; genus JAUVVL01. The sequence goes on along the minus strand of JAZFVY010000233.1, from coordinate 1,937 downwards.
TTCGGTATTAAAGACCTGTTTATGGGGATTGAGCCCATATCTAAAAAGAGAAAATGCAAGGTTCCGTTTATAGCTGTCATTTTTATATATTTGATGCGTATTGTTGCCGGGCTTAAGTTTTTTTGGCATATTGACCCTGTCATCCTTCATTCTCAGTCTCTTATGCGCCTTGTAGGTTTTAACGGCAGACAAGTGAGAGAAGGCACATGTAGTCGTGGCAAGAAAAAATCTCCTGTTGACTCCGATTATGATCAAAAAACAACAAAAATCAGAGGTCCTGTATGCCCGGACTTTATATCTTCTTACATAACAGCTATTGCTGCACCTGTCCTGGAAAAGCTTTTTAATCAGGTAATAGCTATCCTGGCAAAACACAACTTTTTTTCAAAAAAAGTTCATGCTCTGCTTGATGCCTCCGAAATTGAATCCACAGAGCAATGCCCTGGCTGCGGCAAGGTAAAAAAAGAAAAAGCGCCGGAACTTCGTCGTCGGAAACATCGTATTCGCAAAGTCTTTGAAATTGTTTTTGGTTTTAAAATATGGGTAGTTTGGGATCCAAACAGCCGCCTTCCTATAGCCATGCGTTTTTCCACCATTGAGGTCGCTGATATTAATTTTGCTAAAGAAGTTATCCAGCAGGCCATCACCAACCTTGGTGACTATGCTAAAATCACATCTATTGCCATAGACCGTGGCTTTATGGATGGCATTTTGCTGTGGTGGCTGCAATCAAAAGGTATTACTTTTTACATCCCCGCCAAATCCAACATGGATGTTTACAACGATGCGCTTTCTTTGGTTGATACCGGACATCTCGCAAACAGGACAAGAAAACGCAATGTTGGTTTTGGTAAAAACAAAACGGTTGAAACTGACTATTGGGAAGTTGTGGGCATCGAAGGATTAACAACTGCCGGGTTTTATGGTTCGCTCGGCAGCGGCAGTCATGAAAACCGAAAAGATTTTACACCCAATCCCATTAATGCCGTTGTTGTTTTGCATGATCCTTATAAGGAAAACCATCCTCATTCAAAAACTATGGTTATTCTGACCAACGGCCCTGTAAATAAACCATTAAAAGTCTATGACGGTTATGATGCCCGCAGCGAAATCGAAAACTCGCTTTTTCGGGAATCCAAACAGGCCTGGTTTATTCAAAGGCCTCCACAAAATACCAAAGCCGGGTTCCGTGTTCATACGTATCTCACAATTTTAACTATGGCTTTGGTCAGTGCATATCAAGACTGGATGGATCAACAAGATAAATTGGAAAAAGATGGCAGAGATACCGGAATCCGCAAATTCCGGGAAAAGGTCAAAGAAGAGAATGGTAACAAACTTATTATCTTTGATCAAAATCGATATGCTATCTTTGATGCTTACGAAGTTTTTATTCTTTGCGGCCGTAATGTCCTGATGCCGACTGGTGTACCCGAAAAAATTACCACAGAGGATATATTACGAAAATATGGCGTACAAATAGAATAACCTGTAGCCATTAGTCAGCTCTGGCTCCCCTTTTTTAAATTTCTCCTCCTTTCCTTTTAGCTACCTCAGTTATTAAGGAATATCTCAGTGTATACCTTGTTTTTCAATTTTCAACCGGAACAATTGACTGCGCCGTTGCCATGTCGAGATTAATCATGCCATACTAATATTTATCTTCAAAGAAGATGCTCAGATTCGTCTGCTGACAGCCTGTATGGCGACTAATACGCTATGCCGTAAAACTTGCCTGAGCTTATATCAAATTTCCAGTAATTAATTTGGGGGGTTATATCACATTGTGGCAGTGTCCGTCCTCTAAAAAGGAATATAATTGGAATCTTAATAAACTTCATTATTATTTGAAGGAACAAATTTTTGGTAATTATCTTAATACAGCTCATTTTAATTGAGCAATAGATTTTTTTAAATATCTTAAACTTTCAATTGCC
>JAZFVY010000232.1:0-3123 GCA_036447975.1 Desulfobacterales bacterium | reverse complement strand
CGGACCGGCGGGAGGTTCAGCTTCTCGGCAACCTCGCTTTTTTGATCGTGTTCAATTAAGGGAAGAATATCTTTTTCAATTGTTTTTCCAATATTTTCAAGCTCAGTCAGGTTATAACCAGGGGGCGGCAAAAGAACCCCAAACAGAAATGCACGATTGCCTTCAGGCAGGTATTCGGTTTTTGGCATCAGAAGCAGGGCTAGACTGATGGCCAGAAAAGTCATGCCAACAGCCATACCAAGGCGGGTCGATACACGGCCACACATCCAGTATACAAATTTTGTAATGGCATCTACAAATTTGCCGGCAAAGTTTGATAACTTTTGAGCTATGAGCTTTGGGCCCGCCAACCTGACAGAGGATCCTTGGCCTTGAGCTTTGTTTACCTTCCCCAGTATCTTTGATGAAAGGGTCGGAATAGCCGTAATGGAGATCAATAGACTTAGTGTCACCGCACTACTGATGGCTATGGCAATGTCCCTAAAAAGCTGTCCTGCTTCCTCTTGAAGAAAAACTATGGGAAGAAAAACCGCAACCGTGGTCAGGGTGCTTGCAAGCACAGCACCCCACACCTCAACGGTGCCATCGTAGGCCGCATCTATACGGGTTTTACCCATCTCCCGGTGGCGGAATATGTTTTCAAAAACCACGATGGAATTATCAACCACCATCCCAACGGCAAAGGAAAGACCGGCCAGGCTGACCACATTAATATTACGCCCGAATAAAGTCATCACAAGAAAAGTTCCGATCACGCTGATGGGGATGGCAATGGATACAATAATGGTACTGGCAAAATTTCTTAAAAATATTATTAGCACCAAAATCGCCAGCGACCCGCCAATAAAAATATTTTTCCTCACCAGATTGATCGCGCTATAGATATATCCGGTTTCATCATAGACCTGAATAATCCTTAACTTCTTCTCTTTTAATATCCCATCATTTAACTCCGAGAGAGTCTTTCGCAGCTTTTCCATTACCACTAAGACATTAGTGCCGGGTACGCGAACAGCATTCATGACAATGGTCGGTGTTCCTTCATGCCGGACAGCCACAATGGGATCTTTAAAATCGAGTACAACCTTGCCAATGTCTCCCACGGTTACGGGAATGCCATTTACCCTTTTAATAATAAAATCTGAGACATCTTCTACACTCTTAAACTCTCCTACTGTTCGGGCGATATAACGGCGTTTGCCTTCGTCAAAATTTCCGGCACTTATATTCTGGTTTTCTATGTCCAATGCCCGCGTTAGCTCAGGGATGGTGACTTTTCGGGCAGCTAGGGCATCTGAATCAACAATCACCTGAAGTTCCCGCTCCTGCCCCCCATATATATTGAAAGAGGCCACCCCAGAAATCCTTTCAAGTCCGGGCTTAACATTCTCATCAATAAAATCGAATTCCTGCTTTAATACACCGTGGTATCCATCAAGCGCCTGCAATATCATCCATGCGATTGCTTTATCACGCCTCCCACCTGTCTTTATTATCGGCTTTTCCACATCGTTAGGATACTTGTTAACTCGGTCGAGGCTGTTTGACACCCTGAGGAGAGCTTCATCGGTATCCGTACCGATTTCGAACATCAAATTGATATAGGCGCTTCCATCACGGCTTTCACTCTTGATTTCATCGAGCCCCTCTAAATTCTTGAGCTCTTCTTCCTGTACATCGACAATCTCCCGCTCCACCTCCAGGGGACTGGCACCGCGCCATGTGGTCAAAACGGAAATTTCCGGAAGATCAACATTAGGGGTGAGCTGAATGGGTATCCTGAAAAGTGAGATAAAACCGAACAGGACAAGAAGTATAACCCCGACGGTAACGGTAACAGGTTTTTTTATGGCGGTTTCAACGAGTTTCATTGTTCACCAAGAACTCTAAAAATAATTTGTCACGAAATCACGAAATGGTGAAAACACGAAAACTAATTTACGATTCTTTTTATCTCTAAAGTAGGTTTCCCAAAATTAAGCAGTAAACCTACCTTTAGACCGGTTGCTTTAAGGTAGGATCGAAGCTGGGCAAAATGTATATCAGTAAACTCTTTTACCGCTTTGAGTTCAACGACAATTTCATTTTCTACCAGTAAATCTAGTCGATGTGTGCCAATTTCAACATCAAGATACCTAACCTTTATTTCCTTTTGACGTTCGAATTTAAAATCATTTTTAGCAAATTCGATTTTTAATGCCTCTTCATAAATATTTTCTAAAAACCCTGGTCCCAATTCTCTGTGCACCTCAATCGCAGCACCGATAATCCTTTTACTAAGGTCTTCAAACCGATGACGCTTAACCCCAGTCTCATTATGGTCATTATCACTATATATAATGGTTAGATCTTCACCCATAATTTTTATTTTTTGTGTTTTCGTCCTTTCGTGTCTTCGTGTTTCTTATTCCAAAACATTCACCGCTTGTCCCGGCCTTAGGCGTTCATTTCCGCGAATAACAACCGGAGTGCCGGGTTTCAAATTCCCCTCCACCGCCACATCGCCGTCATAATAGCCCAAGACCTTAACATTAACAGGCATTGCCTGGCCGTCAGCTACAAAAAAAACCAGCTTGTTGTTTCCTTGTGTAACTATGGCATCCTTTGGCATCAGAAGGGCATTTTTTGAAGCTGCAAGGTTAAATGTGACCATTGCCTCCATTCCGCTTTTAATCTTAAACTCAGGATTTGCAAGGTTTATCCTTACCGGGAAGGTTCTGGAATCAGGATTTGCCTGTGGCAGGAGAGCATATATTTTGCCCGCAAGCAGATCGTTAGAGATGCTTCTGACCATTACCTTGACCTCCCCTTGAGGAATCAGCAAAACCGCATATCGCTCCGGCACGTCCACGGTGATACGAACCTGCTCGAGATCAATGAGGGTAACAACAGGCCCGCCGCCATCTATCCATTCTCCGACCTGGGTGTGTTCCTTCGCTACAAAACCTGAAAAAGGCGCAACAACCTTTTTTTGTTTAATTTCGTACTCAAGTTGTTCTATCTCTGCATCTTTTTGCAATAATCCTTGTGAGAGCGCCTTGTGAGAATAAAAAGCGAGGTCAAAATTCTTTTCAGCAATACTGTTCGTTTCTTTTAGCTTTCTGGCCCTGTTAAGTTCTTTCT
>JAZFVY010000231.1:0-8853 GCA_036447975.1 Desulfobacterales bacterium | reverse complement strand
CGGCAAACCCACTGTCGATAATTCTTTGGCCAGGCTGCTATCGTCTTTGAAAAAGCCGGAAAGCATGTTAATCGATCTGGATTTTTCGATCAGGTTAAGCGGCCTTTGAAAAGCATTATCAGTGATTGCAAGCTTAACACATTCAAGCCTTTTGGTGTCGGAATCGAGTATCCTGGCCTCAATGTGTGACCAGCCGAGTCGTCGGCAGGATTCAATTCTGCGAAAACCGCACACAATAGTATAATGATCCCTGTTTTCTATTAAAAACGGGGGGTTCAATAACCCCACATTATTAATAGAGTCCGTCAGATCGTCGATATCGGCCTCGGTTGTGATGCGAAAGGTTACATCTCCTGAATCGATAAAGGACAGCTTTACGGTCTTTTCTTTAGAGCGCATGGCTTGCGTGGGTAAGTATCTTAAAGGCTTCCAGGTATTTATTCCGTGTATTTGTGATCACATCTTTGGGGAGGGGAGGCCCCGGAGGTTTTTTGTCCCAGTTTATGGAAATCAGGTAGTCTCTGACATATTGTTTGTCGAAACTCATTTGTGGGCCACCCGGCCGGTAAGACGCTTTGGGCCAGAACCTTGATGAATCCGGAGTCAGCAACTCATCGATGAGAATAAGGTTGTTTTCGAAAAGGCCGAATTCAAATTTTGTATCCGCAATGATTATACCCTTTTCATCGGCCATTTCGACACCCTTTTTATAAATTGCAAGACTGAGATATCTGATCTTGTCCGCAAGGGTTTTGCCTATTCTTTTTACAACTTCTTCAAAATCTATGTTGACGTCATGAAGTCCTATTTCTGCCTTGGTTGAAGGCGTAAAAACAGGTTCGGGGAGTTTGTCGGATTCTTTCAAACCTTCGGGCAGTTTTATACCGCAAAGACTTCCGTCCGCCTGGTAATCTTTCCAGCCGGATCCAGAAATATACCCCCTGACAACACATTCAATGGGAAGTGGCTCTGCTTTTTTAACGAGCATGCTCCTGCCTTGAAGGATTTCCGCGTAAGGTTTGCAAGATGCAGGAAAGTCGTCCACGTTACTGGAAATCACATGATGGGGAAAAAGAGACTCCATAATTTCAAACCAGAAAAGTGAAATCTGGGTTAAAATTTTTCCCTTTTCAGGGATAGAATCAGGCATGACAACGTCAAATGCAGAAATTCGATCCGTAGCCACCATTAGAAGTTTGTCGCCAAGATCATATATATCACGTACTTTGCCCCTTTTGATTAAATTTAATTTTTCAAAATCGGTTTCAAGTACGGGTTGCTTCATGAACCTTTATCCTTTATCCAGAATCTTTTCAGCTTATCCGATTTATAGATTTACAATCGATCCTTGAATGCCGTCACCTACAGAAAGCAAACCAACGGAACGGGTCCGTCCAAAGATGAAAGTACCTGAAAAGGCACCCGGGTTGAACATAAGGATTCCATTCTTGATATGATTTGCCGCCTTGTGGGTATGCCCATAAACAATGGCATCAACATCCTGGAAATCGCCAACAATTCTATCCTCAAGTCCCTTAGGAGATCCCCACCCGTGAATAAGTCCGATACGATAGTTATTAACGGTTATGATCTCCTTTGACGGTAATTTTCGGGTTACGTCATAACGATCCATGTTGCCGCATACTGCAATCACTTCCTTGTCTAAAAAAGCCTCTAAAATAGTAATTCTGGTAAGGTCACCGGCATGGAGCACCATTGAAACATCCGCGAAAACACCATCGGTCAAGCTGGCGAGTTCCGGGGTGGGTTTTGACATATGCGTATCGGATATAACGCCGATCTTCATTTTCCGAGTTTATATGGTGGAATTAAATTGTTCCTTAAATGCTTTGATGTATTTATTTAAAACCCGTACCGCTTCTTCATCTGTTTCAAAGAATTGAACTCCTGTTTCAAAATTATCGCCTTTGCCGGGTTTGGAATGGGCAACTTCTCCTTTGATATCGACCAGATCTTCTTCCAAACCTATTGTCAGAGACAAGGTATATTTGGAATCAATTTGAATATGCGTTTCCAGAAGAATTCCGCCTTCGCTGACATTTAAAGTCCTTCCCATTCCCTGAATTACGCCTGTATCGGTTTCATCAAAACAAACATACGATATAAGATTGAGGGAGTCGATTCTTAGATGCTGTCTTTTATTTGATATTGTCATGGTTTTCACCCCATAAAAACTTAATGGTATTCATTTAGCTTTTTGAAATTTGCAACTGCTCTTTCTTTACGCTCACTAATGTAACATTAAGATTTCCCCGGTTATTTCTTGCTGGTCTTCTTCTTATAGTCACATGCCAACATGGTGGTTACAGATACACAGGTCGCAAGATGTCCGATAATATTTTTAAATGTGGTGGAAAGCTTTTGATATTCTTGTTGCAAACTGTCAGTGTCCATCTTGCTTACCTTGAGGTCATCTGATCCGAATACCGAGGCGGAAAACGGTTCATGCCCTATATCGAGAAACGGAACCTGGCCGAAGAAATCTCCTTTATAAAGATTTGCCAGCGGTACATGACCACTTTTCGTGTGCCGGACAATATAAGATTCACCTTCTGCGATCGTAAATATTCTTTCATCGCTGTCACCTTGTTTAATTAACCGTTTTTTGCCCTTCATATATTTTTCTAGCATAACCGTTTGTAATTTTATGTCAACCGCCCTGTCGGTAACCTCTTTTAATCTTCTGTCAAGGCTGACTACAAGATCTCTGAATTGATCGGACATACTCGAAAATTCAGTGGCAAGGCGCTGTGAGTCGAGCACGCCCAGCTGAACATTATCCATTGCAACAGCCGTAGCGCCGCGAACACCGCCCTCAAACAAAAGTGAAGCGATACTCCCGATAAATGCCCCTTCACCGATTCTGAGCATTCGTATAGGCCCCTGGGGAGTTTCTTTAATAATTTCAGCCATACCTCCCAATATGACCCAGAACCAGGTGCCATGTTTACCTTCTTTAACAATCGAGCTGCCTTTATAGACCTCTTCCTCATCAAGTACGTACGTGTAATCGACAAGCGGCCCTTTTATAACGGGCAGGTCTGATGAATCTTTTTCAAATGATACCGGACCCAGTTTTTCGATATGACCGTCATCCAGCATGCTTAAACCGTCAAGAATAATTTCCATACGGCTCTTTTTGATGATATTTTCACTGGTAACGCTTTCCTCACTGAATTCAAATTCGCCGTCAACCCACCCAAAAAGCAAGTTAACAGCATCAATACCGGACAATGATCCTGTTGAGGCATTGACCGGATTGCCCTTGATAAAGTATATTAAACCCGGATCCTGGGAGTATTTGCCTGTTATGCGCAAAATGCCGGTACTGGCGTTTGAGCCAAGAAGCTGCATAATATCCCCCAGATTCAGAAACTTAAGACTGCCTGCAAGAACAGAATTACTCATGGTGTTTACTGTCCAGATTTCAATTCTTTTTTAAATGATAATAATGTTAACTTCAAACATTCCTTTAAGGTTGCGCCAACACCTTGACCTGTAACAGCACTGGCCGAAAAAGAAGGCACCTTGAGCTGTCTGTTCAAATCCCTTTCCATCTGGTCGATTGACATCAAAGAAATGCCCTGCTCGGCAAGGTCCCTTTTGTTGTGCTGAATAACAAGGGGAATCTTAACAATGTTAAGGCCATACTCTTTTAGATTCTGCTGCAAGTCCTGCAATGACAGCATGTTTTTTTCGCGTCTTTCTACCAGTGAATCGGCAACAAAAACAACCCCGTCAACACCCCTTAAAACCAGTTTTCTGGTGGAACTGTATTGAACCTGACCGGGAACAGTATATAATTGGACCCTGACATCACAACCTTTTACTTTTCCAAGACCCATGGGAAGAAAATCAAAAAAAAGGGTTCGATCACCCTCGGTGTCAACCGAGACCATATCACCGCTAGTCTGTTTCTTATATTGTTTGTAAATATGCTCCAGATTTGTTGTTTTGCCACATCTGCCAGGTCCATAATATACAATTTTACATTCTATTTCACGTTCTTTTAAATTTAGAATTGCCATAAAAATCAGTCCAAGTCAAAACTATTCAATAAATCCAAAATAACGCAAAATGAATATTTACAAATATTAACTGAGTTTTTCAAGACCTTTCTTAAAGTATGAAGCCAGATAAATTCTTCAGGAGAAATTCGGGTCAATCGCTTTGAACCTTCAAGTCAAGGCTGTAATCTCCCTGCCGCGGACCTGATTTAATCTCTGATATTGCGGAGACAACACAGGAACCGGTAAACATGGCGATGGGAGAATAAAATTGAATATCATTAAGCGTGTCTCCGACTTTCAAATCTTCGATTAAATATTTATTCCTTTGCGAAATTAACAGACTGATCACATTTCTGGATTGGAAACTAACGTCAAGCTCTACTATCTCTCCCTTTTGATGACCACTGTCAATGGTTATACCAATGCCGTTGATATCAATAACCTCGGCTTCCTGAGACTCTTCAACCTCAATCAAAGGCTCATCAATCAAAGGCTCATCAATCACAGACTCATCAATCACAGGCTCCAGAATCACAGGCTCATCAATCACAGACTCAAGAGTCAAAGACTCATCAATCACAGACTCAAGAGTCAGAGACTCATCAATCACAGGCTCCGGAATCACAGACTCATCAATCACGGACTCATCAAACGCAGGCTCCGGAATTACAGACTCATCAATCACGGATTCATCAATCGCAGGCTCCGGAATCACAGACTCATCAATCACGGGCTCATCAATCAGAGACTCCATAATCAGAAGCTCCAGATCATCTACAGCCACTTCTGGTTGTGGAAGTGTTTTATCAATTCCCTCTTTTGCAAGAATGTTTTCAAAAAAAACCCGTAATTTGTCCAACTGGTTCTTATTAAAAATATCGCCGGCAAGCCATTGCTCATATTGAGCAATAGCTTCTTCCGCAGAGGCAAGGGCCATATGACACCTTAGGATATTCTTGGCGGCAACAACCCGGAGTGAATCTTTTTTTAGCAATTCATTAAATTCTTTTAACGCTTTATTATACTGACCAAACTTGGCCAGGGCTATAGCTCCGTCAAGTGCGATTGTATCTTCATCCCTTTCTGCTGAAAACAAAAACATTTTTTTAATCAGATCCTGAACCTTAGTCGAGACTTCAGGTTTTTTCGGAGCTTCGTGGACCTTGGTTAAATCCTTTTTAAGGGCGTTTATTTTTTCTGAGATGCCATGAATCAGTTTTTTTCTGCTCTTAAGTTGCTCGTCGCTCTTGATCAGTTCTGTTGCTTCATTATATTTTCCCATTGCCTCATCTAATAAACCCTGGGAATGAAAAATTTCTGCTTCCTTTAATAATTTTTTAATCTTTTGTATTAAATTCATATAGAACCTCTTGATCTCTGTGGCAAGGCAAGCTCAAACATCAAGATCTTTTACATTTTACACCAGCGGGCTCAAACTATGTTTCATTTTAGTTCGTTGAAATAAAAATGATTAGATCGAGTTTTTCATGGTTTAGATTTGATTATAGTTGAAGGGGCCAGATTTTCAAAAATTTAAATTATTACCACACTATTTATTCAGAAGTTTCAGATTGCATACCGAACCCCCTATTAAGCTTGTAAAATCTTTATACTGCTTTTATACTCTATGTCAATAAATAGAAACCAAATAAACCAAACGCTATATAAATATATTGACAAAACCGATTTTATGTTATCAAAATTTTATTTATTAGTGCCTGAACGAAAAATCATGTTCAGGCAAAATCCGAATATCGCCTGATCTTATAAAACGGCCGAAATCCTTTACCCTGTTAAATCATTCAAGATGATATCCGTATAGCCGGAAAAGCATATTATTACCTAAAAACGTCAAATACTTAAAGGAGAACATTATGGACAAAAAAGTGACCGTAGTCGGTGCCGGCCATGTGGGGGCAACTGCGGCCCAACGTCTGGCAGAAAAAGAGTTATGCGATGTAGCCTTGATCGATATTATTGAAGGGGTACCACAGGGAAAAGCCCTCGATCTTGCCGAGGCAGCACCGATTGAAAAGCATGATGCTCATCTCACAGGCTCAAACGGGTATGAGATATCAGACCAATCTGACATCGTCATCATTACAGCGGGCATACCCAGAAAGCCCGGTATGAGTCGCGACGATCTTCTCAGCACTAATGCGGGAATCATGAAAAATGTTACACAGCAGGTCGTGGAACGATCTCCCGACGCTGTTATTATCGTTGTTAGTAATCCACTAGATGCCATGTGTCACGTTGCATATGAAACAAGCGGTTTCCCTAAAAACAGGGTGATGGGCATGGCTGGAGTCCTCGATTCAGCCAGATTTAGAACTTTTATTTCCATGGAACTCGATGTTTCTGTGGAGAATACAACTGCATTTGTCCTTGGCGGGCATGGTGATACAATGGTTCCGCTCCCTCGCTATTCCACCGTGGCCGGCATACCGATTACAGAATTGCTTTCAAAGGAACGTATTGACGCCCTGGTTAATAGAACCGCCGCCGGAGGAGCAGAGATCGTCGGACTTTTGAAAACAGGAAGTGCCTATTATGCGCCGGCCTCGGCTGCCGTGGAAATGGCGGAATCGATTCTCAAGGACAAGAAAAAGATCCTTCCCTGCGCTGCATATCTTGAGGGCGAATATGGAATAAATGATCTTTTTGTCGGAGTTCCAGTAAAACTGGGCGCGAACGGTATAGAGGAGGTCATTGAAATTACCCTTACCAAAGAGGAGAATGCCGCCCTTGAAAAATCGGCCGACGCGGTAAGGGAGCTTAAGGAGCTGTTGAAAAAAATTTCATAGACATAGAGGTCATTATAGATAAATAAAACGGCCGAATTCTAAACGCTGACTTCTAACTTCTGTTTTTTGGTTTTTGAATTTAGACCCTTTTTTATAACTTCGGCAACTTTGCGATTTATTCCGGGCAGCGAGCTCAGTTCTTCGAGTGTTGCTGCCCGGATCATTTTGATGCTTTTAAAATGCCTTAAAAGCATCGCCTTCCTTTTTTTACCGATCCCAGGGATCGAATCAAGGGCTGAACGTACAAATGTCTTTCTGCGACGCTTACGGTGAAAAGAGATTGCAAAACGATGAGATTCATCCCTTATCCTTTCTAAACAACGGAGAAGATCCCCTTCCCTTCCCAAACTCACAGGATTAGTCTGTCCGGGTTTGTAGATTTTGTCCTGGGTTTCCCCCCTATTTTCATCTTTTTTGGCGATGCTTATAATTTGAATATTCTGTTCGAGTTTAAGTGACTTTATTATTGACACTGCAATATTGAGCTGTCCTTTACCACCATCAACCATCAGGATATCCGGATATGGCTTTGATTTTTCGCCTTTGCCATAACGCCTCTTCAAGACTTCAGCCATGCAGGCATAGTCGCTTTGTGCTTCTCTTGTTTTTAGCTTGTATTTTCGATACAAGGACCTGTTCGACTTTCCCTTTTCAAAGACAACCATACCTGCAACAGCATCAGTTCCTGAAATGCTGGAATTGTCAAAACATTCGATTCGTAATGGTACTCGGACCATCTTTAGTCGTTTCTGGAGACGAACAAGAATGTCCATGTCGGTTGCAAGCGACGCCCTGAGATCCTTAAGGCTGTTCAACGCATTCTGGGACGCCATCTTAACCAATCTGGTCTTTTCACCTCTTTTTGGCTCCAGAATACTCACCTTTTGTCCTTTGATATTGCTCAGCAATTCTTCAAGCAAAGCTGCGTCTTCAAGTGAAGTCGGAACAAGAACTTCTTTGGGAATAAAGGGGGTTTTTTCGTAAAACTGCCTGATAAATGATCCAATTATTTCCGCATCCGTTGACATGGTCTCTGAAAAATTGAAATGCCGCGTTCCCAAAAGGAACCCGCCGCGAATAAAAAGAAGGGTGATTAAAGAAGATTCAAATGATCTTGCGATGCCGAGTACATCCCGGTCTTTAAAATCATTTGTAACGGCAACCTGTTTTTCAAGGGTCTGTTCAAGGGCAAACATCTTGTCCCTGTGTACTGCCGCTTTTTCATAGTTCTGCACTTTAGCGGTCGACATCATTTCCATTTTTATTTTCTTAATAAGGTCAGGGGTTCTCCCTTTCAAGAAGAGTATTACCTCTTTTACGATTTCGTTATACATGTTTTTGTCAACATCATGACAGCACGGCGCCAGGCATGACCCTATCTGGTGATTAAGGCATGGACGTGACCGGCGTTTAAAATTCTTTGTTTTACATTTGCGTAGCTTGAAAGTCTTATTGATTATCTTAATGGTTTGATGAACAGCTGCTGTTGATGCAAAAGGTCCAAAATAGAGGTCATTGTTTTTTTCTACTTTTCGAACAACTGCAAGGCTGGGGTACGGGTTTTTTATGTCCAGGCGCAGGAAAGGATATTGTTTGTCATCCTTCAAAATAACGTTATATCTTGGCCGGTAACGTTTGATAAGGTTCGATTCAAGAATCAGAGCTTCTTTTTCGGTATTGGTTATGATAGTCTCAAAATCTGATATTTTCTGAACCAGAATCTTTGTTTTCATATCAGATTGCAAGGGGCTGGTCCTTGACCGGGTGAAGTATGAAACCATCCGCTTTTTCAGGTTTCGGGCCTTACCCACATAAATCACTTTGCCCCCGGCCTCTTTCATAACGTAGACACCCGGCTTTGAAGAAACCCCGGATAATTTATCATGGATAATTGATTTTTGGTTTTTGATGTTTGATTGTGATTTCATATATCGTAATATTTTTACTTTTTCAAAAACGTCCCACTAAGCATTCAGGTGATCCGGTTTTCAAAGTTCAAATACAATCATTTTTTT
>JAZFVY010000230.1:0-5990 GCA_036447975.1 Desulfobacterales bacterium | reverse complement strand
CTGTGTCGTGAAACAGGCATGGTAAACCATCGTGAGTCTGCTAGAGGAGAGTCATACAGTATAGCTGAAAATACTATTTCCGAGTATGCATCTTGGTACAATATGCCTTGGGAAGATTATTATTACTGAACCGAACAAGCGGACGAACCAGACGGGAAGAAAATCGGGCCTTTAGCGTTGTATACCTAAACAAACTTTGTAGCATACTGCCCGCTGGTTATCCGCAGCGTTCGGCAGTAAAATACTAAAGGGAAGCAATTCCATATGATACCAGAACACTATAAAAATAGAGAACAGACGTTCATCAAGCATACAATCCTCAGGCGATATCTTGGCCGGCTATTTATGATTAAAGGTCAATTCGAGCCTGTCATATGCTATATTGATTGTTTTGCCGGCCCATGGCAAGAGGACAGCAGTCAAATGCATGACACCTCAATTGCGATTTCCCTTAAAATTATGAATGATTGTCAGGTTGCCCTTGCAGAAAGGGGTAAAAATGTAAAATTTGCAGCTTTATATATCGAGAAGGACCGGAGAGCTTATGACAAATTGGTAGATTATCTTCAACTTGATGAGTGGTCAAAAATAGAGACTAATGCTCTGCATGGTGATTTCTTCACCTTGCGCAATGCAATTTGCGATTGGTGCAATAACGATTCTTTTGCTTTTTTCTTTGTAGATCCAACAGGCTGGAAAGATGTGGTTGAGATTGAGACATTAAGGCCTCTTTTGCAGCGAAAAAAGTCGGAATACCTTATTAACTTTATGTTTGATTTCATCTTGCGTACACATACACAGGAAGCATTTGAAACTCATATGCGTGACATATTCGGAATAGTTCCAAATACAGCAAATATGACTTCTGACGAGCGTGAGGGGTATCTAATAAGATTGTATCGTAACAGCCTTAAAAATGCTTCAACTCAATGTGATAAAGAGCCAAGGACAGCTCGTGTTAGAGTATTGTATCCAAGGAAAGACAGAACTTTTTTCGATTTGATTTATCTTACTCGTCACCCTATGGGCATAAGAGCCTTCATGGAGGAATCAGAAAAGGTCGATATTATACAAAAAATGGTTCGCGCTAAAACGAAGCAGGAAAAGCGTATCGAAAAAACTCGGCAATTAGAAATATTCGATGACAGCGATAGTCCATCGAATGAGGTCAATATCGATCTCTCTGTAGTCAAGGAGTATTGGCTATCAAAACTGGAATATACGCCAAAAAGATTCGGTTTGGAAAAACTTGCGGATATGCTTGAAGAGACAGACTGGTTCATATCACACTTTCAGGAAGCGTTTAAAGAGTTACAGAAAGAAGGTAAAGTAAGGAATATTGATTCCGCTCGAATTCGCCCGAAAAATGTGGTACATTTTCATGCAAATGGAAATACTGGAGAACGATTAGAGAAAGTAAGATCATGAGCACACATACATCAATAGAATGGACAGAACTTAGCTGGAATCCAACAACAGGCTGTACGAAAGTATCGCCCGGTTGCGAAAATTGTTATGCCGAAACGATGGCCCGTCGTTTGAAAGCTATGGGCCTTAAAGGCTACGAGAACGGCTTCACACTTACACTTCAGCCAGATAGACTGAATGAGCCGCTATCCAGAAGAAAATCAAGTATGTATTTCGTGAACTCTATGAGTGACCTATTTCATCAAGACGTCCCTGACCCATATATTAATAATGTTTTATCAGTAATATCAAAGGCCAATAGGCACACGTTCCAAATTCTTACGAAACGCGCTAAGAGGATGGCACAATTTTTTAATAACAAAACAATTCCCAAAAACTTATGGGTGGGTGTAACTGTTGAGAACAAAAAGCATGGGCTTCCGAGAATTGAACACTTGCGCCAGATCAGTGCTTCAACCCGTTTCATTTCCATGGAGCCCTTACTAGAGGACTTGGGGCTTATCGATTTATCCGGTATTAACTGGGTTATTGTCGGTGGTGAATCTGGAGCCAAGGCTCGGCCTATGAATCCCACATGGGCGATAAACGTTAAAGATCAGTGCAGAAAACAAGGATCGATTTTCTTTTTTAAACAGTGGGGGCGTTGGGGTTCCGATGGCATAAAAAGATCGAAAAAGGCTAATGGCAGGGTATTGCTGGGGCGCATTTGGGATAATAAACCACAGGGACATCATTTGATGAAACAAGCCGAACCAGTCGCTGTACGTTGACCGGAAGGGCCGCGCGGTTTTGCGATCAATCATTTTTATTGCAGTGTCAATCTTTCGGTTGCCTTTAATACCATTGAGTTCCCTTGGGCATCCCTCAGCTTTTCGTTAGAGCAAATTTATGAAAAGAATATTGTTCATCATTTTATTGTGCACAACAAGTGTTTCCCATGCTGATGAGCCTCTACCAGATCCAGAAACATACCAGGTTTGGTCCGAGAATAAAAAATATTTTGCAGAAATAAATTTGGAAGATGACTTAACGACTGTCTTTAGAATTGGAAAGAATGAAGAAAGAAAAGAGTTATGGCAAATGTATGGATGGTTTAGATGGGCATATCTGTCTAATGACGGTATGTACATTGGGATTCCATTCTGGGGAGAAAGTCTTATTCCTAGAGACTATAGGAAAGAACAGATTGTCTTTCGTCTTGTTAAACAGGGCAAGCTTATTCGTGTAATAAGGCTTAATGAGTTGATTGAAAACTTTAACAACCTAATTGAAACGGCTTCTCATTATTACTGGGGGAATTATCGTGGCTTCAACAATAATAATGAATTTATAATAGAAACTGTTGAAAAGAATCACTTCACCCTTAACCCTAACACTGGAAAATTAAGTAAAAGGAAGAAAACAAAATAAACTACACCACTCTGACCCCGATGGTTTCTTTACGGCAATAAAGACAGCCAATGATCAGCGCTTATAACCATTAGCTTTTGGTCTCCATTGGAGAGAATTTTACAAATATCTGTCTTATCAACCAGTTGAACAGCCGGGACATTGAGCATTTTCTGAAACTTTATCAGGCTTTTCGACGGTGAAGTTTCTGACTGTTTAACCTCAATGAGAAGAAAAGGCTTCTCCTGGTTTGCAATCAGATCGAATATTGTCAAGATATTATCCGATCTTGATCGAATATTGTCAGCCTGCATTTCCCATGAAGAATTTATCTGGCTTTTATTATCGTTTAGAACGTTCGTATAAAGTGAAGCTCCCCGCCCTAAAGGGCGAGGCTTCCCGGTGAGGATTTTTTCAATTTCATATAGCTCCCCTAGACCCCGCCTTAAAAGGCGGGGCTTGCGGGGAGCAGTCCGGCCAAATGCTCTGCATCCAACAATCAGTTTTTTACTCAAGCGGTTCATTCTCCACTAAACCACATCATACTTTTCTAACTTCTGCCAGTCTTCGCCCCACTCTTCGGTGGCAACAGATTCTTTGGCCAAAACATCAAGTGCTACGGCCTGTACTTTACGGTAAACGTCTTTATAAACTTTTTTCTCACCGTTTACCGTTAAAAGATCGTTCTCTATGGAAATCCCGAAAAGTTTTTCGTTTTCCTTTAAATATGGAAGAATCAGATCCCAGTCAGCAGGGCTTAAGTCAACGAACTCACCACCGTTTAACTGATCATCCACCACTTTGCAGTGAGGATCTCTCATATAGATAGCGCCGCCGGAAGCCAGCGAGAAGAGGTTGGACCCGGGATACGGTGTAGCCAGGGCAATGACATTTGCCTCTTCGTCGAACTCAATGCCGTTGAGGACAACAAACCCACCTCCCTCAAGTGGATCGCCCGCCATAAATGACTCGGCCAGGTAATCCAGGCAGGTGCCGTTGATCACAACTCGTGGACGACCGACAGCGTTGATTAGTGGACGACCTGCGGCATTGCCCAGTACATATACTTCCCCACCTTTGGCACCATACATGAAAGTCTGTCCCACATCACCATAGATGACCAGCTTTCCTCGCTTCATGATCTGGCCCAGCTGATCCTGGGCATTGTCATGGACGAAAATCTCCAATCCGTCGATGCCGGAGGCCAGGTAGTCGCCGGAGCTGTCATAGATATCAAGCCTGACACCATCAGTATCCTTTGACAGACCGCAACCGCAAAATCTCTGTCCTTTATAGCCATAGCAGATGAACTGCTTCCATCCCATCTCGAATGCCGCGCAGATAAGCCTGGCATCACAATCTTCTCCTTCAGGCGGGAATTCTCTTGCGTTTATAACCAGGATTTTTTCATCATTGCCAGGGGGACGCAGCGTATTGCGGGTGTCCCAATCGATGTAACGATAAATACCGGGAACATCTCCATTCAGGTTTGGTGCAACAGCGAAAATTGAAGTCAGGCTTTCTCTTACGATCTGAAGTATTGAGCTGCGTTTCTTATATCCTGTAGGGAAGCGGCGATCGTTCAGGAATGTCAAAACCTGTATGGCTTTTGCCTTATTTTCATCGCTGAGATTCGCCTGTTTTGTTAGCTCTTTGCAAAGATATTTTAGCGCAGAGAAATCCCAATCGGTCATATTCTTGAAACAATAGTCCATAAAGTTTGAAATGTCGTCAGAAGCAAGTCCGTCTGCCACCGCTTGTGATATTTCTTCCGTGTTTGCCGGTGTTAAAAGTTCGGGCGTTACTTTATAATGTTGCTGGTTCCCGGGAGTCTTAATGACATCGCCGAACTTGTTGGTGCAAACAAGTTTTTTTGAGCCGTCTTCCTTGCCTGCGTCTTTGACTGTGAAAATAAAAGCCCCGCCATCAGTGGCGCTCCCGCCACGGGCATTCCAGTATTTATCGGCAACTGGACAGAACCTGCTATCTTCAGCGGCCAGGCTCTGTAAAGTAGCATCAATGGCCTGTTTTTCCGAACAGATCAGACCGATCTGCACTTCGCCTTCCTGTAATGCAAAAACCTGCGGTCGGAGCATTGCAGTATCTGTAATACCTATTAGTTGAAAGTGGTTTTTATAAGGATTGTTCCGCGCAATAATAAAGAACCAGGGGCCGTCCGGAGAGCCATGAATGTGACATGATTGAATATACCGATAAATATGCTGTTTTTCAGACGGCAATAGATCAAAGTCATGTTCGGTGGTAGGCGCCATCGCCTCAATGATATATTCCATAGGATATTCAAATGTCCGGTTCAACAGGTCGAGGAGAAGAACGGAGACCTCGGTATCTGTCAAAAATTGCGGGAAAATGTTATTCTGCTTCAAATATTCGCTTACCGCATGATAGTTGGCGAAATCGCCGTTGTGAACCAGGGCTTCATCCAATCCAATAAAGGGGTGTGCGCCGCCGGGATGCCAAACCCGGCCCTTGGTTGGGTAACGCTGATGCGCTATCCAGCCGTGGGCCTTGAAATCTTCCAAAAGATAATACTGGGCGACCTGTTCTGCGTAGCCGACGATTTTTAAAATCATAATATTACGCCCATGTGACAGGACAAAGGCCTGCTGCTCGCCCATTGATGCATAAAATTTCTGGTTGAGACGGAAGGAATTCTGATAGATGAATTCATCTTCAACCTTGCCGGGGTCCAAATCGAAAAGCTTATTTTCTTCGATAAAACGATCAAGAACGTCTTTTTTTGCCCTGACAAAATATCGCCAGACATCCGGAGGCTTAACCTCTAATCCTTCTACATCCCTATAATCGTCCAGAGTAGGGATTCGCTCGGCTTTATTTACTTCCAGCAAAGGCTCGATAAAAGATGCTTCCACTTCCGGCCGTGATTTAGGATCGAGCAGGGCGACCTGGAGCATGTAGTGTGTGTCCAGAATATCCTGTGTAACGCCAAGATCGTCAGCGGAAAGGCCAACGGCTGCTATGCCTCCGCCTTTACCGTTGCCACGGTTATGCATCTGAATCGAAGGTTCGAAAATGTGGCGACCGCTAACCGGAATCGAAGAGATAAATCCGGTTACACCACAGCCTCCTTCTTCTGCAGATTTCTTGTCGCGAATATTTTCACGGGGTAGCTTGGCCCTGGAAGACAGTAT
>JAZFVY010000229.1:0-8069 GCA_036447975.1 Desulfobacterales bacterium | reverse complement strand
TCCTGGCCGGAACCAAGATAACAGACCCCTCCCCGGAGGGGCAGGCCGTCTGTGGCCCGTTTAACAATGAAGGAACAGTGTTCGTCCAGATAGCTTGCAAAGGCGTCCAAGTGTTGGGGCGCCGCATGAAGCACAACCAGGCAGGCCGCCGGGAAATCGGGCGGCAATTGGGGGATGATTTTCAAAAGCGCGCCGTACCCCCCCTCGGCGGCGCCAACGGCAATTATTTTATTGCACCCGGTCTCACCCATTGCTTCCGAAGATTTTTCTTTTCGGACAGCCCTGATGTACTGAACAGTTTCCATTTCAACGTCGGCCGCAAGGTTTACTTTTCTGATTATATCCCGGGCTTTTTCACTAAGATTCCCATCAAGTTTGGACGGCTTGGGAATAAAATCGACGGCACCGTACTTTAATGCGTCAAAAGTCACGGAGGCCCCTTCCAGGGTAAGAGAGCTGAGCATCACCGCAGGCGTGGGAGCCTGTATCATCATGCGCTTCAATGTGGCCAGCCCGTCCATAACCGGCATCTCAACATCCAGTGTGACCACGTCGGGATTGAGCTGAAGAATGATGTCGAGAGCTTCCTCGCCGTCTGCGGCCTCGCCTACAACATGGATATTGTCGTTCCCCTGGAAAATATCGGCAATTGCCTTGCGCATTAATTTGGAATCATCGACTATCAAAAGCTTGAGTGGTATTTTCATGAGTTTGAGGTATTGCTGATTTTATTACAGGTTATTCCCATATTTCCAACTTTAGGCATTTCAGTCCAATTGCAAATATTTATTGACTTTTGCAAGCAATTCATCCGGATCAAAAGGTTTGGTCAGATATTCGCTGGTACCGGCCATCTTTCCTTTTATTTTATCTGCGATTTTGTCTCTGGCGGTAAGCATTATTACAGGGATGTCTTTAAACTCCGCAGTCTGCTTCATTATAGAAAGCACCTTGTACCCGTCCATTCCGGGCATGATGATATCAAGCAGCACCAGGCCGGGCCTTTCCTCATTCAGCCTGGCCAGGGCCTCCATGCCGTCTTTAGCCAGTATCATATCATATCCTTTCCGGCCTAGAGTCATTGTTATTACCTTCCTAGTAACAGCGCTGTCTTCCACCACAAGGACTTTATTACTTCTGACGCTCTCAGGGGGCGCCTCGGCAAGACCAGATTCATTTTCGGATAAAGATTCCATGGCAGCTAAGTAGTTCAGCAAAGACTTAAGCTGCCCGGCAAAAACTTTATTCTCCGGTGCAAGTTTTTCAGTCGCGTTCAACTGGTCAAGGGCCTGCTCCCAATCTTCCAGATTGAGATGGGCCATTCCCAGATAATAATGTGCCTTGGCATTCTTTTCTCTCTGGATAACTTTTGTATACCTTTCGATTGCTTTTTTCAGGATTTCCTGTTTCGCAGAGCGGGTGGTTGCGAAAAACTGCTCGTGTATCAGTAAATGGGACATGCAATAATGACACTCGACAGCCGTGAGTTCCACCGGAGACCAGCAGAACGGGCAGTGACGGACACGCTCTGTCCAAACCCTGTTTTCGGCAAGATTGAATTTCTTGTTTTCTTCAATGACTTCAGGGTTTTTGGGGGAAATAATGACCGCATTCTTAAGTGACGATTCTATGGCTTTCATGCTTCCGACAACACGGGAATACCACAGCCACCCATTGATGTTGCGCGGATTGGCCTTTAAAAGCTCTGCCAGCTTCATTTGTGCCTGTTGAAAATGATGACCTTCAGCCAGCCGGACAGCCTGAGAAATAAATTCATCTTCTTCTGCATGATCCATTAAAGAAAAAGGTCCCTGATCTTTTATCTCTTCTGTTTTAATGGCATCCGCCGGGTCAGGCCCTTTCTCCTCTGCTGTTTTTTCGTCCTTGAGCCTTGTTCCCTCCATAATCAGGGACATTAGACTCTTATTTATTCGCCGCTCAACATCTTCCTTCGGAAGGCTTTTGAACCGGAAGTTCACCTGATGCCAGCCGATCATATTAAGAGCTGCATCCTCTCCTTCCAGGTCGTTGTAACGTGCATTATATAAAATACCTTTATTAAAATAAAAAACCCCCTTTTTATTTTCACCAAAACGAACTTCCAAAAGGCATGTCTTCTGTTCCATTTCAACGAGTTGCAACCAACCGGTTACAGACACCCTTGCCGCAAGATCACCCTTATCAAGACGATCCAAACCCTCAAGGATTGTCCAGGCCAGCTCGTTGAAATCAAGCGGTTTTTCGAAGTAACTGAGGATGACTTCATTGGTTGCTTTTTTCTTGATTTCAGAACTCCCATACCCCGTCATCACGATACATGGAACTTGGGGGTGATTATTGCTCATATAGGACAAAAGTTCCAGTCCGTCCACTTTTGGCATAACAAGATCCGTGACCAAAACAGAGATATGTTCTCTTTTTAGCACTTCAATGGCCTCTTCCCCATCCAAGGCAGTCAACACTTCGAATCGATCCTCATACTTTTGCAGACCCTTCTTGAGAATTTCTAAATTTTCCATTTCGTCATCAACAATGAGAACGTTATTGATCGGATTCATCCTTGCATCTCATGGCTTACATAATCAGGACAGAAAATTCTGTAACCCCAATGGCCTCTTCGCCGTTATTGGCGAGTATGATCTCAAATTCACTTTCGTATTTTTGCAAACGAGTCCCAAGAAGCCTTTGAAACTTTAAATCGTCGTTTACAATTAGAACTTTATCCATTAGGTCACTGTTGGCCAAAACAGATAATTGGCGTTTATGAATCAGACTGTAAATCGTATTACCTGAATTACCCCTGTAGTTGCATAAAAAAGAGAGAAAATGAGAAGTAAAAAGCTTGCGAAGGCCTATGAAATATGGTTATAAAACGATTATCTAACAAATAATCAACCTATTCCAGGAGGCCACCGCTTGGTGTCTCTCTCTCAGTCAATGGATTATGGAATGCACCGGTAGTGCACCGGTACATTCCATTAACCCACAGGAATATTTGTGCTGTCATGAGTGAATAAGCGTTCCAGGCGTTTTAGCGCAGATCGTCTGCCATTTCCTCCGTGATCTTATTTAACCTCATTTTACCCATACCCACCTGGCCATCCAATGATAATACCAGGACAGTGTGAAAATGGGCCTTTCCGGGCTGAGTCTTGAGGGGATCGGTCCCTTCATTCAAGCAACGCACAAGGATGTGGGCCTTTTCCGCCTCGACATGAAGCAATTGACCCCTTCCGGTTCCCATATCCAGAGAGACTTTCTGGAAGTTGAACAAGGCATTGCTGGCCAGGATACCGATCTCCTTCATGTTAATCTTTCCTCCAGAGACGATTCCCAGAGACTCCCCGGTAGGGGTAAAGGAACCAACACCCATAAATCCGCTTATGTCTATGAAGTTATTTAGCTTTTCATCAATGTCCGGTTCTTCAAGAACTAGATCCTCTTTACTTAGTTTCAGATCATCGTCCTCTTCAAATTCAGTCATTTCATCTGCTTGAGAAACTTCATCCTTAGACTTCATCGCTTCCATGACCAGGCTCATAATTTCTTTATTTATTCGCCGCCGGAACTTTTTCTTTGGGATTTTTTTAAATTTGATGTCAACGTTTTCCCAGATAATAATTTCAATAGCTGCATCTTCACCCTTGAGATCTCCAGTAAACGCATCATAAAGGGCACCCTTTTTAAAATATAAACCGCCCTTTTTCCGGTCTTCTCTGATAATTTCCAGAAGGCACGTTTTTTGTTCCATCTCAATCATTTGAAGGAAATTTTCAACAGATATTCCGCTCACCACACCCTCTTTGGTAGTGAAATCCAGAATTTTAGTTATGCATTGTTCCAATTCTTCTATGCTTATAGGCTTATCCAGTAACTTGAAAGTACCCGTTGCCTTGAGCCTTTCCTCTATTTCGGGTGTACCAAAGACAGTCATTACGATAACCGGCATGGAATGAAAGTTGGCGTTAAGATATTCCAGCAGTTCGAATCCATCCATCTCAGGCATTTTCAGATCCGTGACAACAAGGTCTATGTGCTTGGACTCCAGAACTTCTACGGCTTGCTTGCCGTTCTCAGCGGCCAGCACATCAAATTGGTCCTTGTAAGCACCAAGTCCTTCTATGAGGCTGAGGATAAATTCCTTTTCATCGTCTACTATAAGAACATTTTTCATGGTAATGTATTCTCTTTGTTTTTTTATCTGACAAATAAATTGAAGACACCTGATGATGCCCCTCGCCCCAACCCTTCTTTCGGCAAAGAGGGATAGTTGAAGGGGCGAGACGTAAGTTGTTGAGCAATTACGGTTTGTATAATAGATAGCAAATATCATACCAGACGTGAGCGACGCTAATATATTTAATAATTTAAGCATGATGCAAGAATTTGATTCGGATTTGGGATCAAAGGAAAACGATTATGGGTGGTTCATTATGGGGCAGTGGCTCATTTCAGGACAGCTTAATCCAATCCGTAGGTCTCGATTTTTCTTTTAAGAGTAGATCTGGCTATTCCAAGGGCTCTGGCAGTTCTGGAATGGTTGTTGGAAAGTTTGCTGAGCGCATGTTTGATGTGGTTTTTTTCCATTTCCGCTAAAGTGGCGATCCTCCCGGTTTCAAGTTTCCGTGAAACGGAGTCGGAGGTACTTGCTTTACCTTCTTCAAGCAATTCAGAGGGCCGTAAATAGGAACCTTGCTTAAGGATAATCGACCTCTCGATGATATTTCTAAGTTCCCGCACATTCCCCGGCCAGTCGTATTCCATTAGCCTTGCTATTTCAGAATCAGAAAGCTTCAAACCAGGGTCCTGGCTAATGTCTTGGACAAAGAAATGGCACAATTCAGGGATGTCCTGACGTCTTTCCCTTAAGGGGGGAACATGGATCCTTATCAAGCTGAGACGGTAATAGAGATCTTCTCTGAAGGTTTTTTCTTTAACGGCATTATTTATTTCTATATTGGTGGCGGCGATTATTCGGACGTCAACGGTTTTAATCGACTCTCCACCTAATCTTTTTATCTTTTTGTCATCTAAGACACCCAAAAGCTTTGATTGAAGGTGGAGAGGTAGAGCGCCCATCTCATCAAGAAATAAGGTGCCCCCTTCAGCCATTTCGAACAAACCCTTTTTTGCGGTAACTGCTCCGGTGAAGGCCCCCTTTTCATGACCAAACAATTCTGCTTCAATAAGACTTTCAGGTATAGATGCACAGTTAACACTGATAAAGGCTGCCCTCCTCTTAGGCCCTTTATAATGGATGGATTTGGCCACTAGGCTTTTACCGGTTCCCGTCTCACCCGTAATGAGCACGGAGGCACTATTGGATGAGGATAAATCAACCATACTGCGAACAAAAGCAAAGTCTCCGTGCCGTCCGATAATAACTGCCGCTTTGCTTTCTTTGCGTTCTTTATATTGCTGGATCTGCTCCGCCTGCTCCAGGTCTAAGATTCTTAAAGACCGGTTTACGGCCAGTTCCAGTTCGTCTACCTCAAAGGGCTTTGAAAGATAGTCGTGTGCTCCGGCTTTTAGAGCTTCAATAGCGTTATCAAAGCTGGGGTAAGCTGTAATGAAAATGATCTTGGCCTGGTCATTGTGTTTAAGGATGGAGGGGCAAAGGTCCACCCCTTTAACATCAGGGAGTTTCTGATCTAACAAGACCACTTCCACTTTCTGCCGGGAGCAGATTTTGATGCTCTCCGTCCCTGTATTTGCTACTAGAACTCTAATCTTTTTTTCGGAAAAGTATTGAGAAACGACATCACAAAATATTGTATCGTCGTCTATGATTAATAGTGATCTTTTAGCATTATCGGTCAACAAACTGCCTCTCCGGAATGGATATGATTGCTTTGGTTCCCACATCTTCCTGGCTTTCCATTTCAATAGTGCTATTCATGTTGGAAAGCATCTTCTTGACGAGCACCAGACCGAGGCCCGTGCCGTGGGGTTTGGAAGTAATAAAAGGTTTGAAAAGGTTATTCTGTTGATCTTTCGTCATACCACAACCGTTGTCCTGCATGCATATTTGTATTAGTCCGGACTTTTTCATCAAACTGATATCGATCCGCGGATCATCACTGCCTTCCAGCGCTTCGGCGGCATTAACCATTAGGTTCATCATTACTTGCTGGAGTGCCCTCGGGTCGGTAAGACCCCATACGGCTTCAGGGGAAAACTTTGTTTTGATCCTTATACCTTTTTTCTTTAGATCTCTTTCGGCTATAGGGAGGAATTTTTCTATAAAAGCGGACATTTGCACATTTTGAACGTTTGGGGTCTCATAAAGACTGAAATTTTTTAATGTTCTCAGAAGATATTCCACCCGGCTTATCTCTGCCAATGTCCGGCTTACAAACTCCTTCACCTTTTCTTCGGAGAATGTGTTCAGGTTTTTTTTAAGGACGCTCAAAGCCATCTTTATTGAATTAATGGGGTTTCCTATTTCATGTCTGATACCTGAAAAGACAAATCCGATATTTTTCATCAGATTTTCCGCCTCAGCTATGGACTCGAACCTTTTCCGATCGGTGATGTCTATGCAATACTCAATGACCTGAGTAACCTTTCCCTCTTTATCAAAAATGGGGTAGCAGTGAATTTCACGATACCTTACATTCCCTTCTCTTTCGTTGTGAATGTGCTCAACAGTTACAGGTCTTTTGGTTTCCTTAACTTCCCTAAGCGGACAACGATGACTATCTCCTTCACACGGTTCAGACCTATTATGAGTCATCTCATAGCAGGTTGGATTTCCCGACAAACTGCCCATATTAGCGGCTTGATTCGCAATTTTAATCGTGTAATTATTAGCATCTATAACATAGAAGGGGTGAGTTAGAGACTTCATTACAATGTTCAGGAATTCATTTTGCTGCTGCAACTCCTTTTCTGCCTTTCTACGCTTGGTAACGTTTTCATAGTTTTTAATGGCTTTCTTTACCGCTACAGGCAAGATATCCAGGTATCCTGAGGTCTTGATTATATAGTCGTATGCCCCGAGTTTCATGGACTCAATAGCTATCTTTTCATTCCCCATACCGGTGACTATGATGACCGGAATATCTCTATTATTGTTCCTTATCTTCTTCAAAATACTCATCCCGTCACTTGTATCCAGGGAATAATCCAAAAGAATGATATCATGATCCTGCTTCTTCAACACATTGAGACATTCATCTCCGGTTGCCGCAACATCAGTTTCGAAAACGTCTGCACTCTTCTTAAGTGCTGCGACAGCCAGCTCAGCGTGGTCAGGATTATCCTCTACAATCAATATTCTTTTTTTGGCAGTCATAATTAAACTCTTCCATTTAGTTGATCTTTATGGTTCTTCTCCAATTTAGTTGGAGAAGAGGGTCCAAGGATTCCAGGAGTCAAGTATTCAAGTGTTTGTAATTCTTTAGCTTTTTATCCGCCTTTTCTATGGAGGATCACTCGAACCCTTGAACCCTTGACCCCTTGTACCCTTGACCCCTTGTACCCTCTGGAATCACACCTGCTAAATTGGAGATAACCGACTTATTGGGCCTCAATATTAACTACAACTAATCGGGAGATGATCCATAATTTTTAGTGTCTTGGTGGTAAAAAGAAAAAATGTATACAATACCCATACAGCAGCATTTTTCGTGCCAAAAACTCGGCTTAGCCCAATTTTCTCATCAGTCAGAGCGGTGTTGATCCCGCTTTCGGGGAAGACGCCCTCTGCTTCGAGGCCCGCACCTAAATACCACACCTCAACAATGTTTGAATTCCCCGCTTCATCGTATAATATGCTCGGTAGATCCGCTGATAAAGTGTAAATTTTACACATCTGTAATTTACAGATATGTAAACCAATGTGCCCTTTTCTTTAAAAGTGAAATCTTCCTTTCTGCTTTTCTTATGATAACCAAGTAAAAACACACATCAATTATCATTTACCAATCCTTTTTTCAGCTTGGCATGAATTTTGTAAACAGTTTTTACATTATAGTATAGGTTTTTTAGAGCAACGAAGCCGCGTTATATAGAATCGCGAAGCGATTGTACAACAATAAATTATTATACTTATCAATTAGTTATCA
>JAZFVY010000228.1:0-4565 GCA_036447975.1 Desulfobacterales bacterium | reverse complement strand
TGGTATTTTATTGTGTGATCTTGTTAAAGCGTATTGCTTTCGGTCAATTAAGGTTTATTTTTTTGTGGAAGCTTGAAAACTCTTTACTGACCATCAATTCCTATCAATTATATTTTTTTCGCCATACTGAGGCGTTTAACTTTTGTTGACAGCACGTAGTACAAAGTGGTATATATTCAAAATATTATATCACTTTCCTTATTTTTCAAGACATTCTCTGATATAAGTATTATGAAAACAAAAACTCCGCTTTCATACAGGAACAAATCTGTCAATTTGTTACTTCTCGGCATAAAAGACCCGCGCCCTTTACTCTGTTTTCTTGCGGCCTTGACAATGATCTTTGTTCATGGTTGTAGCCAAGAAAATGACACTGTTGTTGTTGATTTCTCAAAAACTGTGGCCGTTGAGCGACCAGGAAACCGGCCGTCAGGGCACAAATTTCTCAGAGTGGCTGTTGGAGCCATGATTTCACCTAAGGAGACATTAATATATTACAATCAGCTTCTGGATTATATCAGTGACAAATTAGGTCTGGAAGTTCAACTAGTTCAAAGAAAAACCTATAGCGAGATTAACGAGCTTCTTGGGAAATGGCAGATTGATCTGGCTTTCATATGTTCAGGGCCTTATGTTACGGGGAAAGAAAAATACAATTTCGAACTGCTGGTTACCCCTCAGGTTCGGGGCAGCAAATTCTACCAGTCGTACCTTATTGTTAATAAAAACAGCCTCTTTAATAAGTTTGACGATTTAAGAGGCCGGGTATTTGCGTTTACTGATCCGGAATCAAATTCCGGAAAGTTGGTACCCGCTTACTGGTTATCACAAATGGGGGAAACTTCGGAGAGCTTCTTTGAAAAAACTATTTATACCTACGGCCACGACAACTCAATTATGGCTGTATCCAAATCTCTGGTTGATGGAGCTGCCGTTGACTCGCTCATATGGGAATTCTATAATAACAAAAATCCCGTCTTTACATCTAGAACCCGGATTATTAAGAAATCAGAGCCCTATGGCATCCCACCTCTGGTGGCTTCCAGATACCTGTCCCAAGAACTCAAAGATCGTATACGTTTAATGTTTCTCACACTGCACAAGGAGGATGAAGGCCGGAGAATCCTTGATGGGTTGATGATTGACCGATTTATAGAACCCCAGGAAGAATGGTACAACAGTATACGTCAAATTATTCAAAGGATTGCTACAATTGAAAAAAGTGCCGATGCGCTTAAAAAGTTTTAAAAGCAAATTGCTGTTTGCTGTCTCAATTCTGGTTATCAGTAACGGCCTGCTTATCTCACTATTGGTTACCCAACGCTACAGTCGTAGCCTTTTAGAGTCTGCAACTGCCCAGGCGGAATATCTTTCGCACGCCGTGGCCCTGGAAGCTACTGAAAAGATCCTTATCAACGACCTGGTGGCTCTTCAGAAAATGCTGGATCATCAAAAGCACAGTAACCCAGCGATTGCTTATCTTTTTGTTTTCCGCGATAATCAGGTTTTGGCCCACACCTTTCCAAAAGGCATACCTTCTGACCTGATCAAAATTAATTACGATCTCTCCGGTGATCAGATCGGCTTCAATAATATCGAGTCCACTACAGGCGAGCACTATCTGGATATTGCCCGGCCTATTATCGAAGGCAAAGGAGGAGTTTTACGACTTGGGTTTTTAGAAAAGCCCTATCGTAGGCAGGTGACAAGGTTATGGCTTCAAATGAGCGCGTTTACACTTATAATTCTTTTGACAGCCCTTGCCGTGTGCCTCTTTTTTATAAAACGGATCACAGGACCATTGGTGGCTTTGACAGAAGCTACCGAAAAGATTGACGAAGGTCACCTTGAAATGCAAGTTGAATTGAAAGGTCATGATGAAGTAGGAAGGTTGACTTCTTCTTTCAATAAAATGATTAACCGCGTTAAAGATTATACTAAGCGGCTGGAAGAGAATGCCATCGAGCTAGATCGAGCCCATAACCAGACCCGAAGTTGTTTCACCATCGTACAAGAAATCGGCGCACTCCCCAATTTGCAGGATGTTGGCTCCCATCTAATCAGTAGATTCCAAGAGCTTTTAGCATGCAAAGAAATGATCCTTCTCATTTTGACCGCCAACTGGGACGGGCTTTTTATTTTATCGGATAGGGAAACCAAAATGCTAAGGGATGAGTCCATAGCAACTTCCATTGATACTTTAAAGGGGTTGAAAGGAAGAACAATTGTCTCTAAAGACACCATCAAGCCCCCGATAGTACCTGATAGCTTTATGGCCGCAAAGCATCTATCCTTATTTCCTTTTCATCATGAGAATCAACTATCTGGGGTTATGATATCTGCCTGCCCTGGAAATTGCCCCTGCGATACCAAGGAAATGGAGCTGCTTGATCTGCTCCTGAATCAGACCTCAGGAGCAATAAAGCGCGCAGCTTTGCAAGAGGAAGAAATACGTAATCTTCAGCGCCGCTTAGAAATCACAGCGGAGTTCAGCGGAATTATAGGCAAAGACCCCCAGATGCAGATGATTTATAAGCTTATCGAGGATATTGCTCCTTCAGACGCCACTGTTCTGATACAGGGAGAAAGCGGCACCGGCAAAGAGCTGGTGGCCAATGCCATTCATCGTAAAAGTCAGCACAAGGAAAAGCCTTTTGTCATAATTAATTGTTCGGCTTATCCAATCACTCTTCTTGAGAGTGAGATCTTCGGCCATGAAAAAGGTGCTTTTACCGGCGCCATCCGCCAAAAGATCGGACGATTTGAGCAGGCCAATGGCGGAACCGTTTTTTTAGATGAAATCGGCGAGATACCACCAGCGGCCCAGATCAAACTGCTCAGGGTACTCCAGAATCAAAAATTTGAACGCCTGGGAGGTGAACAGACCCTGACTGTTGATTTGCGTATTCTGGCAGCCACCAATAGAGATCTCCTCCAGGATGTGAAAAATGGTCATTTTCGAGAAGATCTCTTTTACCGTCTTAATGTAATTCCTATTATCTTGCCACCACTTAGAGAGCGGCGTAATGACATCCCGCTTTTGAGCCGGCACTTCCTGTACCGATTTGCTACTGAACAAAACAAAAACGTTAAGGAGTTTAGCTCGGATGCCATGCGGTTCTTTCTCGATTATTCTTGGCCGGGTAATGTTCGCGAACTGGAAAACACTGTTGAGCATGCTACGGTACTGTGTAAAAGCGGCCGGATCGAAGTCACAGATCTTCCGCAGGCACTTCGCAAGCCCGTGGCCTCACTTCTTCCTCCCGAATCGTCCAAGGGGATTATTCAGAGAAATGAGATAAACCTGCTCAGGGACGTCTTGGAAGAGTGCAACTGGAACAAGAAGAAGGCTGCCCGCCATCTGGGAATCAGTCGCAGCACGCTTTATAATAAACTCAAAAAATATCAGATCGACAAGCCCACCGTTCATTAGCCCGAATATTTGACGAATCAAACTCGTACAATATTCGGGTTAGCCCGCATTTCTCATGAAGAATTTATCTGACTTTTTTGTTAGTAAATACTAAGATATTAATTACTTAAATTGACATAGACTGATACTTTGATTAAACACTCTGATATTTAACTTTTTTTAGATAAATTCTTCACCAAAGGCGAGTCAGAGCGGCACAGGAACTGCGTTATTCAGCCCTCGAAGTAGAGTATACTACGCCTTCGGGCTGAAATGCCTTGTTCCTGCACCGCTCTGGTTCGTGAGAAATGCTGGTTAGCAGCTCACAATTCTAAAATTATCGCATTTTATACAATACGCGATCCATTTGTCTTAATGTGAAATCTGTGTGAAGCTGTGTACAATTTTTACACATACATAACCGCCTCATTTTACACAGATAATTTTTATTGCCATTTTTGTGTCAAAATATTACACGTTATATGAAAAATTGGCAAACTGTTTTCTTTACTATTATCCGCTGATCTTTTATCAGACTCATTGCGAGAATTTATTTCAACTTCAGGCGTTTCTTTTATCGTTTCAAAGAGTTAAATCAACAGCCCACCGAATATTTAAAACCCACTATTATTATTTTCACCCATACATCACCCTTGGCATTGTAATTGCTACTTTGTGGTGCTGGACAATGCCTTTTTAACTTCGGCAACAATTTTCCAAACCAAAATAGCCCCTGGAGAGCCAGCCCGGATGGAAAAAAAGATTGTTGTGCTTGATACTGATGAGCAACATTGCGGGGCGCTGTGTGCCATGTTGGAAGAAATGCAATATAGCGCAACCCCAATGCCTTCGGTGGATAGCATGGAAAAATACCTTCTAGGAAGCACTTGTCTGGCAGCTATTGTGGACATTGAACATGCATCTGTCGATAACCGTACCATCAGGAATCTAGCAATTAATTATCCCGGAGTCTATTTTTTCGGGATGTCCACACAGCACTATAATCCGACCTTAAGAGAAGCCATATGCTACCACATTTATGTATGTCTCAATAAACCGGTTGATTCAGACGAACTTTATTACTGGCTAAGGAGTATAAACGAAAATGATGCAGACTAAAAAAATCAACCCGAATCCTGAACCTTGGATATTC
>JAZFVY010000227.1:0-5102 GCA_036447975.1 Desulfobacterales bacterium | reverse complement strand
TATAAGTAACATTTTAGCCCTTTGACCGGTCTGCTCCCCGCGAGCCCCGCCTTTTAAGGCGAGGTAGCAGGGAGCTATATGAAATGGAAAAAATCCTTACCGGGAAGCCCCGCCCTTTAGGGCGGGGGGCTTCACAAACATTATCGCACTCAGATAATCCGGTTTTAAACCGTGTCAAACTCGTGCATAAGTGAGCGTAAAGAAAAAACAGGTGCAATCCTGTATATAAAAGCCGAATAAATGCGCACATTGTTTAACGCACAAGTATAATTTGCTATTTTGCTGTTTTTTCTTAACGCTCTCTAATACACTCAAACAGTGACCCACTTTAAAACCGGATCACCTGAATGCTTGTAGAACACGTTTTTCAAAAAGCCAAATTAATACCTTTATAATAAATAAGTTGATAGTCTTTAAGTGTCAAGGATCAATAAACCATTAATCCTTTGACCGGTTTGTTCTTCGCTGCGAAGCATTGCCATTTGGGGCGGGGAGCTTCACTGTTTCCCAGCACCTTTAATGGCAATCATGATCACAGAAAGGGCGGCAGGGGTGATTCCATCTATGCGGGAAGCCCGGCCCAGAGAAGTTGGACTAATGGCGGAAAGCTTTTCTTTAAGTTCATTTGAAAGGCCGTGCACCCTTGTAAAATCAAAATATTCGGGTATTTTTATCCTTTCCAGGTTTTTGAACTTTTCGATTTCACTCATCTGTCGCTTGATATAACCTTCGTATTTGATCTCTATTTCCACCTGGCGGGCGACCTTTTTGCTGATGTTATCAGGGTTTTTGGCCAGCGATTCAACAGTATTGTAATCAAGCTCGGCTCTTTTCACAAGCTGATCAAGATATATGCCGCTGCTCAAGGGCTTTGTCCCTTGATTGAGCAAATAATCATTTATTTCTTTGGCAGGTTTTATCACGGTCCCCTTTATTCTGTTTATCTCTTTGGCAATCTGCTTTTTGCGCTCCTTTACATCTTTTATCACTTCATCGTCGATAAGACCCAGTTCGTACCCGGTTTCCATTAGCCTCAGATCGGCATTATCCTCTCTCAGCATAAGTCTGTACTCTGCCCGTGATGTAAACATGCGGTAAGGCTCAAGTGTGCCCCTTGTAACAAGATCATCTATCATAACAGCCATGAATGCCTGTGATCTGTCGAGAATGAACGGCGGTCTTCCCTGGACCTTGCAAGCTGCATTAACCCCTGACCATATTCCCTGGGCTGCAGCCTCTTCATAACCCGAAGTCCCGTTGATCTGACCGGCCATAAAAAGGCCTGCAAATTGCTTTGTTTCAAGAGTGGGTTTAAGCTGGACAGGATTTACGTAGTCATACTCTATGGCGTATGCTGGCCGCATTATCTCAGAGGCTTCCAGGCCTTTGACGGACCTGACAAACTGAATCTGTATTTCCATGGGAAGGCTGTTTCCAAGGCCGCTTGCATATATTTCGTCGGTATCAATACCTTCGGGTTCAAGGATTATCTGATGCCTGTCCTTATGGGGAAATCTGACGACCTTGTCTTCAAATGAAGGACAGTACCGGGCCGAGACCCCTTTTATAATTCCTCCATACAGGGCAGAGTGCTTAAGGTTTTTTTGCACAATATGAAGGCTTTTTTTATTGGTATGCCCTATATAGCTTGGAACCTGGGGCATGGAAATCTTTTCGGTAAAGAAGGAAAACGGTGTGGGATCTTGTTCTCCCCCATGCTCTGTAAACTCGTTAAAATCGATACTAGATTTTTTCAATCTGGGCGGTGTGCCTGTCTTCATTCTTCCGAGCTTAAATCCGAGTTCTTTCAAATTTGCAGGAAGACCATATGACGCAAACTCGCCAGCCCTTCCGGCCTTTATAGAATTAAACCCTATGTGTACCAGGCCGCTTAAAAAAGTACCTGTGGCCAGCACAATGGCTTTGGCCTGGTATCCGAACCCGGTTTGATCCTCCACACCGACAACATTACCATTTTCCACAACTATCCGTTCAACCATAGCCTGTTTTAGGTCCAGGTTCGGCTGTTTTTCAACAATAGCCTTCATGGCCATATGATAGAGGATCCTGTCGTTTTGTGTTCGCGATGAATGAACTGCGGGACCCTTTTTGGTGTTCAGGGTTCTGTACTGTATGGCTGTTTTGTCTGTGATCTTTGCCATTTCACCGCCCAGGGCATCTATCTCTTTTACGAGCTGCCCCTTTGCCATGCCTCCGATTGAAGGACTGCAGGGCATTGCAGCCACCTTGTCCAGATCTATTGCCATGAGGAGCACACTGCATCCCATTCTGGCTGATGAAAGTGCAGCCTCACATCCGGCATGACCTGCACCGACAACAATAATATCGTATTTTTTCCGGTAGAAAATCATATGCAATTATTTTATTATTAATTATTTGAAGCTGCTAAAATATTTTGCCACCAAGGCACTAAAATTATTGAACATTATTGTTCTACTTTTTCCTGCAATGCAATCTTTTCTTTCAGACAAGAGAGTACAATTGATATATTTATATTTCCTTTGTGCCTTCGTGTCTTAGTGGCTGAATAATTACAATTATTTTACCATTTTATTTTACAATTTTTTTTTGAAAATGTATATAGTTGCTTGATTATCTATTCAAGGATCGGAAGACCGATATGAAAATAAGGTATAACGACTTAAACACTTATTTTAGAAGTATCTTCGGGTGCAGGGTCCAGAAAATAACCATCGACGCAGGATTTTCCTGCCCGAACAGGGACGGTGCAATCTCAACAGGTGGGTGTATTTACTGCAATATCCGCGGATCCGGAACCGGCGCTTACGCAAAAGGGCTTTCTGTTACCCAACAGCTCATCCAGGGTAAAGAAGCCCTTTCAAAACGATACAAGGCAAAGAGGTTCATCGCCTATTTTCAAGCGTTTTCAAATACTTATGCTCTCGTCGAAAGGCTAAAACGTCTTTATGACGAGGCCCTTGAAGTTGACGATGTAGTGGGTCTTTCAATCGGTACACGGCCAGATTGTGTCAATGAGCCGGTATTAGAGCTTCTCCAGGGCTATGTGAAAAATTATCTTGTCTGGATCGAATACGGCCTGCAATCAGTCCACGATTCTACACTGGCCTATATTAATAGAGGGCATGACTTTATATGCTTTAAACATGCTGTCGATGCAACTAAAAATAGGGGCATAAATATATGCGCCCATGTTATTCTGGGTCTACCCAATGAAGAGAAAAGTCATATGCTTGAGACGGCAAAGACCGTTGCCGACATGGGAATTGACGGTATCAAGCTTCACCTTCTCTATGTTGTTAAAGGAACAAAGCTTGCTAAACTATATGATTCAGGAAGATACAGGTGCCTTGAACAACAAGAATATGTTGACCTTGTGTGTGATTTTATGGAACGTATTCCAAAGAATATGGTCATTCAGCGCCTAACTGGAGATCCTCACCCTGAAGAACTTGTTGCACCGATGTGGTCCCTTAAAAAAACGGAAACTATGGCTCTCATAAGAGACACCATGGAAAAAAGGGATTCATGGCAGGGAAAGTTAGTGTTATAGATGTACAGCTTTTATTCCCAAGAAGGCGACCTCGTGAAATATAAGCTTTTAGAAAACGGAATGATACAATTTAATCAAAGTCCGATATATAAATTTGCTTGACAAAGTTATCATCAGGTGATATCTTATATTCAAAATGAAAAGGGCGAAATACGCTAAAGAAGATGAATCCTTAGAGACCCTGCTAGACCAGGACGGCGACAAGCATATAGGTGAAGACGGGTATCGCGTTGAAATCAATGCACATAGAGTAAAGCCGACTCCAAATAGACCGCATGGCATAAAGTATCGGTTAGTCTTACTTGATCCTAACGGCACAAGGATTATCGGTTATGACAATAAGCATAAGCACAGGGCCAAAACAAAAAGAAAAAAATATGGCGGCCGAAAGATAACATTTGACCACAAACACAAATTAGAGAAAGTCACTAATTACGAGTTTGAATCTGCTATCCAGTTATTAATTGATTTTTGGAATGATATCCAAAAAATCACTGAATTTCCTTAAGGTGGTGATATAAATGACAAAAAAAACAATAAAATGCGGCATTATGTCTCGCAAAGACTTTATGAAAAGATCCATAGCCATTGCCAAAGGCGAATATAAACCCAAAAGAGGTGAGCCCAAAGTTTGGTTTGAATCTTTACAAACTATGGCCCAGATTCTCAGTGATGAAAATCGGAACTTGCTTTCTACGATAATTAAAGAAAAGCCTGAATCTATTCAAAGTTTGGCTGAATTAACGGGCAGAAAAAAAGGCAATGTGTCTCGAACGCTAAAAAAAATGCATCAATATGGGATTGTTGATTTCCAAGTGAGCAATAGGGCAAAAAAACCGATTGTGAATTATACGGACTTTAAACTTGAAGTTGCTTTGAATACATACCCTACGTTTTTGCTGGATGATCAAAAACAATATGATGTTAAGTCCTACAAAAGAGGTTTAAAATAATTTTCAAGGGAAAGCGGTTGAAATTCTGGATGAACTCCCTGCAAAAGTCCCCGCAGGCGAAATTGTCCAGTTTAAATCAAATAACAATTCAAATAGTTAGCTATATTAAATGGCGGTCTGCTAAACCGCAATTCCACAAACGATTATGATGTACGTTTGAAATCATCAATCCAAGACCTGACATAAATACTTTTGATATTTTCCATTGATTTACAGGCAGAGTCAAAAATGGCGACGCCATTTTCATTTACATTAAAGTTAATTTTCCCTTATGCGTTCACGCTAAATACACATTAAAACAAGACCTAAAGGAGGGTAAGATGGATTGGAAAGAAATTGCTGAGCAAATAAGAGAAGTGATTAGACAAATAAAAATCAATTTTCCAGTGACTTTAGATCTTTTTGATACTATTAATATTGACATTTATGGTATGCCATATCCTGTTCCGAAAGGAACAGACCCAAAGGTTATTGCAGACACAGTACATAAACCCGAATCGGAAAATCTTATTGTACAAAATGTTATTATGAAATTGGAAGAGCAACATCCTCAAATTTTCAATCTGCCAGAATATGACATAAAACAATTAATTACC
>JAZFVY010000226.1:0-3392 GCA_036447975.1 Desulfobacterales bacterium | reverse complement strand
CCAATAATATAAAATCAGCTGAGCGAAGCGACTCCATAACTTTAGGCACTTTAGATCACTTTATCACTTTTAACTTGTATTGTTTTTAGTTAAACAGCCCCTTCCAGGGGTTATATCAAAGCCGGGTCCTCTGGGCCCGGATTCTTTACATTGCTTGCGGATTTTGCGATATGTATTCCGCGCACTGTGGCAAGTATGGCTCACTTTTCAACGGGCCCAAATATTGAAGAATAGCTTTTGTCTTCTTGAATTTGTTGGAATTTTTGTATAAGGTAATTAGGCTCGCGTCCGAATTCATGCTGGATTGTTATAACTACCAGATATATACTGAAATTCGACCAAAATTAAGTATAATGCAAGTATTGTGAAACGCAAGGTGCTCTCCCGTCTTAAATTAATACATATTGAATCAACCTCAAGAAATTGTGCTTAACCGTCAACTTTGTGAGGGAATTAATCTATGGAAAGTTACAGAATTAAAGGTCGTATACTCATCCCACTAACGTTGGCTTTAACGATCTTGATCATCGCATTTGTAGTCGGTTTCTTTCTGTTCCAACAGCAACGCATGATTGAGGATACTGTGAGCAAGCTGAAATCATTGGATAACCTTTTCACCACCCAGTTGGAAAGTGACGCCGATATGATGGGAGCTGTACTGGAGGTCATCCTCCGTGACGAAGAACTCAAGACCGCCTTGAAGGCTAAAGATAGAGAGGCGTTACTCGGAATGTCCTTACCCCTATTTGATCGTTTGCGTTCCGATCATCGAGTCACCCACTTTTATTTCACCGGTCCTGACCGCGTGAATATCTTGCGAGTTCACAAACCAAATAAGCATGGAGATAAGATCGACCGTTTTACGACATTGGAGGCTGAGAAGACAGGGAAACACTATTACGGCATTGAACTGGGACCGTTAGGAACGTTCACTCTCAGGACGGTCGCACCTTGGTACGATGGCGAACAGTTGATCGGGTATGTCGAACTGGGTGAGGAGATCGAGCACATCACACAGAAATTACATAACATCCTTGATGTTGAAATCTATGTTCTCATCGAAAAGCAATTCCTCGATCGACGAAATTGGGAGGCCGGTATGAGAATGCTTGGCCGCAATGCCCAATGGGATCGGTTCCCGTCCGTAGCATTAATTGACCAGACGTCAAAGTTATTTCCTCAGGATTTCGCCAGGATATTTTCTGGAAAAGGCCGTCCACACGCAGCTACCAATGTAGATGTATCATTTAACGATCGTAACTATCAATGTAGATTCCTTAACTTGAAAGATGCGGGAAGTCGTATTGTTGGCGAAATTGTTGTTATGCGAGATATTACCGATCAATTAGAAAAAGCCAACGCCACCCTCATTCGATTAATAGTGCTCAGTTTATTGGTCGGGGGCATTCTGTTTTTACTATTCAACAAGTTCCTAGGCCGAATGCAAAAGGAACTGGAAACGGCGAATCGTGAAATTATCCGAATCAGCCAGGCAGTCGAAAGTGCGAGCGATGCCATCCTGCTTACCGATACTAAAGGCAATGCAATCTATAGTAACAAGGCATTCTTTCAATTATTTGAATGCAAAGCTAAAGATCTTAACTCCTCCGGGGGGCTTCCAATACTTTATTCTTATAAAAAAATAGCCCAAGAGGTATTTGAAACTATCAAGAGGGGAAGCTTATGGAGTGGTGAGGTGGAAATGAGGTCTCGCAGTGGTCTTCAATTCCCCGTTTATCTTAGTGGCGATATCATTAAAGGAAAAATTGGTGAAGATATTGGTTTAATCTATATCCATACCAATATCACAGAGCGCAAGAAGGGGGAAGAAGCTTTGAGACAAGCAGCTGTTCTTGAAACATTAACCACTGTCTTAGAAAACTTTATAAGTGACTCCTTGAGCAACCTACTCACACCTATCTATGGTCACATTGAATTGTGTGAAATTAGAGATAGTATTGACCAAATAAAGATTGAGCTCGGGTATATAAAGGAAGAGATTACAGGGCTCTTAACAGGTATCAACGCATTCAGGAAGTTCGCTAAAGCAGGAGAAGGCTCCTTAGGTAGAATAGGCTCAGTGGATATCAGATCTATACTCGCTCCCTTGCTCTCTGGACAACCGTTGAATACATATGGAGGAGAAGAGTGTCCAATAGACCCCAACGTAAAGTTGCGATTCGTCTACGATCCAAAACAGGAAGGAGCGCTGAGCTGGGAGGAGTTGTCCTCTGTGTCAGGGAGTGAAATTGCAGTAGAAACAGCGCTACAAGAAACCCTAATTAATGCAGTAGAATCCTATGATCCAAAAAAGGGTGGGGATGTGATGGTATCGGCGAAAAAGGAAGATCATAAATTGATATTAGAGATCGCAGATATGGGTAGAGGAATGAGCAATGACGAGAGGGGCAAATCTCAGCTGCCTTTTTTCAAAATTCTTGGTATAAAAAAGTCAGAACGATTTGGTATCGGGGCATATATTGCACGTGAGTCAGCAAATTACTGTGGAGGAGATATACATATTGAAAGCACAGAAGGCGTTGGCACAACAGCATCAATCTTATTGAAAGCGAGTGATCAGGTCTTCTAAAGAAAAGGCAAAGGGTAGGGAGAATTTTGCATATAAACGGTCTTGATTATGTTTTTAATACCCCGTCCGCTTGCGGTGGAGTTTCCACTAGTTCCCTCTCCTTGGGGAGAGGGTTAGGGTGAGGGGATATAATGGATATTATCCCCTTTGATACCCCGTCCGCTTGCGGCGAGGAGCTTCATTAAAGATAACTTGAGTTGCTTTTTCAAATCAAGCGGGCATGTCCATATATTGAATGCGCTGCATTCCCGTTGAGATTGCGTGATTCTGCTCTTCAATACTCCGGAAAAGCACAAAACGTTTTGTATATATTATCTATACATAATCCAGAGCACCTTTCAAAAAGTCAATGATA
The DNA here is from genome assembly GCA_036447975.1 of Desulfobacterales bacterium. Lineage (GTDB taxonomy): Bacteria > Desulfobacterota > Desulfobacteria > Desulfobacterales > UBA11574 > JAUVVL01. The sequence continues at coordinate 447 of JAZFVY010000226.1, read as the reverse complement.
CACTTTGTATACTTCTGTCCTTTAGAACCACAAATTTCTGATATTTGGGCCGTAAAAAAAATTAAAATGATTGATTGCGAAAGCAAATCTTGAAAACAGGTCAGGTGATGATGTCTGCCTTAAATAAAGCATTCGAGCCATTCACAATAGGTATTGATTCAGGTTTGAAATCATCAATTCGAAAATCTTTGATCTGCAGTATGTCGACAACCGAATGTACTCTCTTTATATTTTTGATACTGTTTAAATATCGAAATTTTTATATGGTCAGTGAAATCATCAATTGAATATTCTTGTGAAATTGAATGACAATATTCTCAAGCTGACAACCTATTGATTTCAAATGACAATCCTAAAATCAAACCTTCTTGAATGATTTTCTCCTGAAACTATTCTCAAATCCCTCCAAAACAGACCTCCGGTTTTTTGCGGCCTTTTTCTTGCTGA
>JAZFVY010000225.1:0-12395 GCA_036447975.1 Desulfobacterales bacterium | reverse complement strand
GTGTTCAATGGGAGAAATTAAAAGTACCCTCGATCTTGTTATGGAAAAGACCAGACATCTTACTCTAAGTGAGAAGGAACAGGAGGAGCAAAAGCAGATTGAAGTCAATAAAAGACTCAAGGGTCTGCTGCAGAAATATCAGGACAACCTATTAAGGAAGGAACAACTGGGACAAGAACTGGAAAGCTTGAGGAAAACCTTTGATTTGAATGTAAATGAAATGTTGTCACATATTCTTTTAGACGGTCTTAAGCTTGGCAGTAACAATATATCACTTCTTGAACTATTAACTGCAATTTGCGGCTTAGACGTATCAGGTCTTGAAGAGCTGTTTCATGATTTTCAAAATACAATCGGGATAGCGGCTCAAAAAAGGATAGAGGAGATAAAGGCAAATCTGGCAAAAAAACGTTTAATCTCAGGTTCTGCAGTTGTTCCGAATCTGGAAACCGACAGTGAATGGCTGTCGACAGTTCAGGAGATTAAGGGTAGATTCGATCAGGTTTTAAGCCGTGAAAAGGATGCTATGGCTGCCGGGTTGTCATCTTGAAGGATAGCCCAGGCTATATGTGGTCAAACCAAAGCTGTTTTAAATGATCAAAGTTAGCTTTTACGTAACTTCCTCCCTCAATTATATTACCATGACCAGGTAAAAGCCATTCTATTTCAAGTTCTGCAATTTTTTTGATGCTTTCTTTAAGCAGTGAACCGTTCCCACCGGGAAGATCCGTACGCCCGATACCATCTTTAAAAACAAGATCGCCTGAAAACAACAGCTTTTGATCCGGCCAGTATATTGAGACCGACCCTGGTGAGTGACCCGGAGTGTGAAACACTTTAAGGTCAAAACCATTTACTGAAATATCCCCTTCTTTGAGAAAAAAATCGGGCGTGACAGAAGCCGAATTGATACCAATGGAGGCTCTTACATATTTGTCCATGGCTTTTATAAATTGCCATTCCTTATGATGCATCGACATAAGGGCCGGTAATTCTTTGAATAATTGCACGGCCTCAATGTGGTCCGGGTGAGCATGGGTGCACATGATCAATCCGATATCTTCCAGCGTCAAGCCTGTTTGCACAAGTTCTTTCCGTACGTGATCAAACAATTCATTGTGGCCGGGGTCGATGAGTACACGGGTTGGTCCGTCAATCAAATAGGTATTGCAGTTGTTGGCGGAAGTCGATTCCCATATAAAGGCATGAATGTTATTGAATATTTGCATGGCGGTTTTTATATATAGAATATCATCTAAAGCGGTTTGATATCATCAAGTTATAGAAGTAACGGCTTCAAGAGGTTTAAGGACGCAGCCCGGCATCAACGTTTTCCGCTTTGGTTTCTGGTGGAAGATTCGACCTTATAAGAAAATTTTGCTTAAGAGACTGAACAACCTTGTCGATATCCTCAACGGCGCTCCGGATTTCATGAATTCCTTTGGTTGCAGATTGCGTTGCTTTAGGTATATCATGACTCCCTTTTTCTATATTGGAAAGGATTGTTTTTAGGGTATCAACAGCATCTTCCACCTTGTCAAGATTCTGGTGAATATGGTCAAGCAGGTCCCTGGATTTTACTATGTTGCCGAGAGTACCCTTTCCGGACGAAATGTCCCGGGTGATCTTTTCAATATGAGCCAGCGTTTTATTGGCATTATCTAATGCGGTGAAAAGGGGACCCTCAGGATCGCGCAAGAGTAAAACAATTCTTGAGATTTCCTGGACCGCATCTACAACCATCTTTGTTGTCTTTTCAACCTGAAACTCGTTAAGCAAATCGGCTATCGATCTTTTTGCCTTAGAGGGAATATCTCCTTCTTGGGGAATCAGCGGTGCATCTTTGCTGCCGGGTATAATGGAGATATATTCTGATCCTATAAAAGTAGGGCTTTCAACAGTTGCTACGGAATCCGTTCTGATTCTCGATTGATAATCTTCTAAAATTATCAGCTTGACTTTTACTTTATCGCCGACAAGGGTTATATTTTTTACTTTTCCAATGTCAGCATTAAACAGTTTAACAGGTGTATCGACCTTGAGGTTATAACTTTCCTCAAAAGCCGTATAATATGTAATATATGTTTTGAACCAGTCTTTGCCCCGGCCGATGATGATAACCGTGGCCAGTAGAAGAATGGCAATGCCGATGATAAAAATTCCAGCAATTTTTTCTTTTTTATTAAAGTCGAGTTCCATGGTTATTTTTTAAAAAACCTTTGTTAAGGTGCCGTCTTTGATTAATATCTTCATGTTGGAAAAGGTCTCTATAAAATTCAGGTCGTGGGAAAAAAATACAACTGCGGGTCCTGACTCTATTATATCCCTAATAATTTCCTTAAAAAGAGCGAATCTGTTATAACCGAAGTAGTCTTCCGGGCGGTCGAGAAGAAGCACGTCAATAGATTTGGTAAGTTCCCGGATTGCAATGGCAATCCGCAAATCCACGGATCGAAGGTCTCCTGGGCGTAAATCAAGCTTGTCCTGAAGATTAAACATTTTACAAAACTTCGAAGCGTTTTCATCCAAAACCAGTGAGAGTGAATTCTCGAAGTAGTACCTCATTAAAAGCATGTTTTCCCTGACTGTTCTGTTGCTAATCATGGCCGAATCTTGACCTATATAGCCTATTTTTTTCTTGATGGGAAGAAGTTCGCGGTAGTCTGAAAAATTTACGGCTTCACCCAGAAAGCGGTAAGCACCGTTTACGGGGTATACAAGTGTTGCAAGCGCTTTAAGGAAATTGTGGGCGTCATCTGATGAATCTGTCTGTATGGAACAGATATCTCCGTCTGACAGCGTAAAATAGAAGTTTTTAAGTCCGTTTCCAGACCCTGTGGCGTTAAGGCAATAATCAGAAAGTTCTATCAAGGACATGAGGCTCCCTACATGTAAAATATTGCGGATATGATTATATTACTCACCAGACAGTAGACGACGCACTCAATGGCTGCCCTGGAAGTTCCCACAGGTATGTCTGTAATCTGTTTTTTGATCCTGTATCCGTGGTTGAGGCTTGTAACCGTAATAATGATTCCAAAAAAGATTGCTTTTACGATTCCAACAGCGATATCGGCGCCGGTGATGGCCTTCCCGATCTGTCCGAGAAAATTGCCCATAGATATGTGAGTGATGGTCCACACCATTGCATACCCTCCGATGATCGATGCCAGATCGAAAACGACAAAAAGACAAAGTACTGCCGAAGTTATTCCGACTAATCTGGGCAGGCAGGTGATCAGCATGGGATCAATACCTGCCATTTCAATAGCTTCTGTTTCGTGCAGAACATTCATGTAGCCGATTTCGATAGTAACGGCGGTGGCGGATCGTAATATGACCAGAAAAGCTGTAATGATAGGGCCGAGTTCCCTCACTATCAAAAGGACGGTTGTTTTGCCGAGGTCGTATTGCTCCGAAATTTTTGTAAACTGTATGATCAGAATACTCCCTATTATCAGTGCAATGGGAATAATTATCGGAAGTGCTTGGACACATGTATAATATATCTGTTCGAGAGCAATCCTTCTTACAAGAGCCCTCCCGGTGGCAGGCCTTTTGAAAATCAGCATAAAAATTCTATACGTAAAGGCGAACAGGTTAAGAAGATGGTTGGCAGACCTTAAGGTTTGTCTGCCTATGTATCCTGCAATTTGATACATGAGAGTCGATAATAGTCCGTTATTAACCGAGGCCTTAGCAAAACGTCCTCTTTTGACCAATTTCTGCGTCAGACTCAACATTTTGCACGCAGTGAAGCTTTAGCTTCATCCTCAAAATACTCAATGTATTCCTGCGGTTAAAATTTTCGCCTTCCTTGAACTTGAACAAAATTGAACATTTTTCAAAGATCTCTAACCTTCAGGCTTGTTGTTGACTAGTTGGAAATCTTACAATATAAAAATCAGAACGGTCAACAAAATTAGACAAATATCAAAAACAGGGTCGACTTTATATGGCTTGCTCCCAAAAGTATATATGGAAACTTTTGGGAAAAATAGATGGAGTTGCATGATGAAGCCTCAAAGAGGTTCTTTCTATTTTGTGCCTGTTTTTTTTTGTTACGGCAAGAACGGCTAGATGTTCTTACAACGGTAATGATTATTTCGTAATAGCTACAGATCTTTTAAACAAGGGCATGTATCTTGAAGCGCTGGGCATGTATGAAGAGATTGCCAGGTATTCTGACGATAGCAATAACAAGGCATGGGCTTTATTGTTTATGGGAACCACACACAGTCTTTACCTTGATCAGTATGATTCTGCTTTGCAACAATTCGAAAATGTCATTAAAGTTTATCCGGATAGTCCGGCAGCGCCGGAAGCTCTGTTTAACGGGGGTGTCGTTTTTTATAAAAAAGGGGAATTTAAAAGGGCCTATGAAATTTTTACATACTACGTTTCATTATATCCCCAGGGTATCCGCAAGGAATCGGCCGAATTATGGGCCGAAAGTTCAAAAACTCAGATGGCTGCTACTCTTAAGAAAACACTTCCTCCACGTGAGCGTGTTATTGAAGATACAATCATTAGGGTTTTGATTTATAATAATGGCAATAGAGTAACCGTAAATTCAGAGAAGACAATTACGGTTTACCAATCATTTTCCCGGAAAACGGTTTATCATGGACCAGGTCCGCTCACATTTGCAAAAAAGGAAAATATTTTGCGGTCAATGGAAGGAGGATTAATACACGTATATGCCGCTTAGTGTCTGAGGGCAAAACCGTCATGCTGAATGACAGCCGTTATCGAGGCACTTTTACAATATCTTCAGGTCCTCGCGGGCTTGAGGTTGTCAATCATGTTCCGGTTGAACAGTATCTATATGGTGTAGTACCGAAAGAAATGTCTAACAAATGGGATCAGGAAGCCCTGATGGCTCAAGCAGTCGCCTCTAGGACCTATGCTCTTTACATTAAAGAAAAAAGCAGTGAGAAACCTTTTGATGTTAAAGCAACAACAGCTTCACAGGTCTACGGCGGCTATGATGCAGAGGCAAGGGCGTCTAATTCGGCTGTTGATGCAACACGTGGCCAGGTTATGATCTATAACGGAAGGCTGATCATTGCCTACTTTCATGCCGACAGCGGAGGGCACACCGAGGATGCAAAAAACGTCTGGAATGTTAATATCCCATATCTTCAGGGCATTTCCGATCGATTTAGCAAAAACAGACCGGGAGGTGAATGGGTGCATTTCCTTTCATTTGATGCTGTCGGGAATCAATTAAACAGATACGGCCTTGATCTTGGATGGATTAGAACGTTGAAACCTGCCGGCAATTCTCGTTCCGGCCGAACCCTGCAAATGATGGTTGTTTCGGATAAGGGGACTTTTGTATTTACAAGCAACAATTTCAGAATCAAGATCGGTGAGACAAAGCTAAAAAGTACCCTTTTTCAAATCAAGCCCTATAGGAATGGTATTATTGCTAAAGGCAACGGATATGGTCACGGGGTCGGCATGAGTCAATGGGGCGCAAACAGAATGGCCCGGGCGGGATTCAGTTATCGGGATATTCTAAAATATTATTATCGAGGCATCAGAATAATAGGATTCAGCAGTCTTTGAACCTAGTTGATCGTAAACAAAACGGGAGAAACATTTTAATCGTCTTTAAGACCGCTCCATGTGTAATCAGATGCCAAATCGTGTGAGCTCACAAACATCACAAGCTTTTACACCTTATCGCCCATTACGCTTAATTAAAAGGCAAATTTACGATAAAACTCCTCGACACCTCATATAATTATGTTGTAAAATTCTTAGAATGAGTGTAATTATTAAGTAATTTCTAAAGTTTTTTTTGATATTTGTTTAAGGAGAAATCATGGGTTTTAAAAAAATATTTTCTGTTATGGCAGTCATCTGCATGCTTATTCTGTTGGCATGCGGTCCAAAGATAAAGGTACTGGATGCACAACTCGACACACCTGTGAACCATGTCAAAAATGGCAATATGCTGTTAAAGACAGGCAAAATCGATGCTGCATTTCGTGAGTTTACCCGGGCCCAAGAACTCGATCCAATGTACCCACAAGCTTATATCGGCCTTGGTCTTGTCCATGGTATCAAGGGTGATTATGAGACTAGCTTTAAGTACATGAAAAAGGCGATCAATATGATTAGGGCAACAGCCAGCCAGTAGACCTTAATGCGGTATATGCGGTTTTATTTAAGTCCCCATACTCCATGACGTCAAATATTTTTTCTGTTCAGCCGTAAGCTTGTCAATTGTAACATTCATGGCAGACAGTTTTTCCTTGGCGATCGCCATATCTATCGCCTTGGGCACTGGATAGACATCATTTTCAAACGACTTTTTACTTTTCACCATATATTCGATACTCAAGGCTTGATTGGCAAAACTCATATCCATAACACTTGAAGGATGCCCCTCAGCGGCCGCAAGATTTATTAGCCTGCCATCGCCAAGAACATTAATCCGCCTGCCGTTTTCAAGAAGATATTCTTCAACAAAGGGCCTTATAATTCTTCTGGATTTTGTTGTGGTTGCGAGTCCTTCAAGATCCAGTTCAACGTTAAAATGGCCGGAATTTGATACAATGGCACCGTTTTTCATTGTCATGAAATGTTCTTTGCGTATTACATTGATGTTGCCTGTAACCGTGCAGAAGAAATCACCGATCCTTGCTGCCTGCCGGATAGGCATAACTGTGAAACCGTCCATAACCGCTTCCAGCGCGGCAGTCGGGTCGACCTCGGTTATGATAACGTTAGCTCCCATTCCGCGTGCCCTTAGGGCTAGGCCCCTGCCGCACCATCCATAGCCGCAAACAACAAAATTAGAGCCCGCAATCAGTCGGTTTGTGGCCCGAATGATTCCGTCCATGGTGCTTTGACCGGTGCCGTAACGGTTATCAAATAAATGCTTGGTCTGTGCATCATTTACCGATATGATCGGGTATTGTAAGACGCCGTCGGCAGCCATGCTTCTAAGTCGAATAATTCCTGTGGTAGTTTCCTCCGTACCGCCTCGCACCTCCTTAATAAGCTCCGGGCGTTCAGAATGAATCGTGGAAACCAGGTCGGCACCGTCATCCATGGTGTAATGGGGCTTGATATCGAGTGCTGAATATATGTGCTTATAATATGTTTTGTTATCTTCGCCCTTTATGGCAAAAACAGGAATTTTATCATGCTTTACAAGCGAAGCCGCCACGTCATCCTGGGTGCTAAGCGGGTTGGAGGCACAAAGAGCAACTCTTGCGCCGCCTGCCTTTAATGATTGCATCAAAGAGGCGGTTTCGGTGGTGACATGAAGACAGGCTGCTATGCGTATACCTCTTAAGGGCTTTTCCTTTGCAAACCTTTTGCTGATATTGTTTAGCACCGGCATGCTCTGTTCGGCCCATTCGATCCTAAGCATCCCCTCCTTTGCAAGTTTGATATCCTTAATATCGTATTCCATAAAATAATAATCTCCTTTTTAACCCGTACCCAAATCCTCCCCCTTAAGGGAGAGAGTAGGGTGGTGGTGTTAACTTGTGTCCAGCCAGAAACAGCATCTTTCGGTCCAATACTGCGTTCTCGGATTTTTTCGATCCTCGACGTAGGTGCATTACGCCTGCGATCGAAAAAATCCTGCGGCCTTGTCTTGAACCAAAATCTACTATTTCTGGATGGACACTAACTTGTTTTACAGTCCGGCCTTTTCTCTGAGAACATCCGCCATATTGATCATTTCCCATGTGAATTCAGGTTCATTTCTTCCGAAGTGACCATAGGCTGAAGTTTTTTTATAAATTGGTCGAAGCAGATCAAGGTACTCGATTATGGCCGCAGGTCTTAAATCAAAAACTTCACCGATAATTTCCTTAACCCGAGATTTGGGAATTACTCCTGTCCCCATAAGATCTATCATCACGGAGACAGGTTTTGCCACACCAATGGCATAGGCGATCTGTATTTCGCATTTTTTTGCAAAGCCCGCCGCAACGATGTTTTTTGCAATATGCCTTGCCATGTAAGATCCGCTGCGATCGACCTTGGAAGGGTCTTTCCCGGAAAAGCATCCGCCCCCATGACTCCCTTGACCTCCGTAAGTATCAACAATGATCTTGCGGCCCGTTAAACCGCAATCACCCATGGGGCCGCCAATAACAAATTTGCCTGTTGCATTTATTAAATAACGTGTATCGCCATCAGTTAGCTCTTGCGGGATCACCTTCTTTATGACTTCTTCTATTATCGCTTCTTTCAAATCCTCGTGAGTGATATGCGGTTTATGCTGGGCGGCGATGACAATAGTATCAACACGCTTCGGGTTGCCGTTTTCATATTCGATTGTTACCTGGGATTTGCCGTCCGGCCTTAAAAAATCAAGTGACCCGTTTTTTCTGACCGTGGCAAGGCGATTGCACAACTTATGGGCGAACATAATGGGCATGGGCATAAATTCGGGGGTTTCATCCGTGGCGTATCCGAACATAAGACCCTGATCCCCCGCTCCTTGATCCTTGAAAAGCCCTTCACCGACATTTACACCCTGAGCTATATCCGTGGATTGCTGGTCAATACTTGTAATGACAGAGCAGGTCTGCCAGTCGAAGCCCATCTGGGATGAATGGTAGCCGATTTCACGGATAGTATTCCGAATAATCTCGGGCATATCCACATAACAACCGGTTGTAATTTCTCCGGCAATAAAGGCCAGGCCGGTGGTTACAAGTGTTTCACAGGCGACCCTGCCGTTCTTGTCCTTTTCGATTATGGCATCCAGTATGGAATCGGATATGGCGTCGGCAACCTTGTCCGGGTGACCTTCGGTCACAGATTCTGATGTAAAAAAGAATTGTTCGTTGCTCATAAAGTATCTCCTTATATTTTCGGTAATAATCACCGGTGGGCTCAGGCATTTATTGAAAAGCTACAATTTATTATAGTAGGGGATTCAATATCATGTTGTCAATCAGGCGGGCTTTCCCGACTTTGACGGCAAGGGCCAATAGCACTGGCTTGTCGATGGTTTGGATGTCCACAAGGGTTTCAGTATCGCAGATGGCTATATAATCTATCTGAGTTTCCGGCCTGGATTGTATCAGCTCTGCTGCTGCGTCAATAATTATGGTTGCATCTTGTATGCCGTTTTCAATAAGTTCCAGGGCTTTTTGCAATGAATTGTAAAGGGATAGGGCACTAGTACGCTGTTCGGGCGACAGGTAAGCATTGCGTGAACTCATGGCAAGACCGTCGGGCTCCCTTACCGTGGGGGCGCCTACTACTTCTATGTCAAAACCAAGATCACGCACTACCTGACGTATAATAACAAGTTGCTGGTAGTCCTTTTGTCCGAAAATGGTAACATGCGGTTTGACAATATTGAAAAGCTTGGCAACAACGGTTGCAACTCCCTTGAAGAATATAGGCCTGGAGAACCCGCAAAGATGATTAGGCAGTTTTTCCAGATCGACATATGTCTGATATCCATCGCCATAAATTTCTTTGCCATCCGGGTTAAATACTGCATCTACACCTTCTTCCTGGAGGAGTTCAAGGTCCCTGTCAAGGTCCCTGGGATAAGACTCAAAATCTTCTTCAGGGGCGAATTGGGAAGGGTTGACAAAGATGCTCACAACAAGGTCATCACCACGCTTCTTTCCTTCCCTCACCAGGGACAGGTGGCCTTCATGGAGAAATCCCATGGTGGGAACAAATGAGATCGTTTTAAACTGACGCCGCATCCGATCAGAGCGTTCCTGCATCATTTTTGTAGTTTTAATAATTTCGATGACATTCACCTCAAGAATTTAATTAAGTGTGAAAGAGTAAAACAGTAATAATTAATTGTCAACACAACCTAAACTGAATTTCTTATGAATAATATATCTCGGTTTTTAATAAAATAAAAAAATGTTAAGATATTAATCAGTTGAGTTGTCATAAAAATGAATCCCGCTTGAAGCGGGATGAGAAATCAGGAAGAAACATTATCGGCGGAATGCTAAATTTGTGAAGCTCCCCGCCCTAAAAGACGGGGGTTCTGCATTGCGGTAGTGCTTCGCGGCGGGAATCGTACTTTGAGCCTGTCAACGCAATTTTGAAGCTTCAGCCAGGTCAACGAAATTTGTTATCGCATCTTCGAGGTTTTGCATCAAACTCGAGATGAGTTTTTTTAACCTTAGGGGCTGGGATTCCCAATCCTTTTTCAATAGTTCGGCGTCGAGGGTACCGACCAAAACCGGTCCGTCAGCTATGGCCGATGTGAATCGAGGCACCTTGGACTGTTTCAGGAACTCCATAGCTCCAATAAAATCTCCTACAGTCAATGTTTCAATGGTCAGCAGGCCTTTGGAAGTCTGTTTTTTTATCTTGACCCGGCCTTCCAGAATAACGTGTATCCAGTCACCGCCGCTGCCTTCCTTGATAATAACGGACTTGTCCGGGAAGCTTTCTTCGTTTACCACAATGCTGTATACCTGCGGGTCTATTGTCATGGATTAAGCTTTCAGTTACGGCATCAAAAAGAAACCTAACCTTTTTTGATCTTCTTGGGTCATATGGGTAAAGGCCATTCCCATGCTAATGGTTCCAGCTGATTCACCCTTTTGCAACTTAACAATTTTTGCAGTCATATTCACCTGCTGTCCTGGCTTGAGATACACACTTGCAAAAAATTTGTCGCCTGGGACATGGGAGTAATCGAGTGAGTTTGATGTCTTGGCGACCATTTGCATTCCTCCCCTGCTGATGTTCTTGATTCGGCCAATCAGTTTGAGGCTCTTAGGGCTGTTAACAGGTCGATATACACATTCCTTGTCAAACTCTTTCCGATAGAAGCTGCGTCTTGATGACCATCGGTCTGACGATTGCTGAATTTGTTTGATCTCGTCTTTTCTTTTTTTTGAGTTATAACCGGATATCGTCTTATTCATCCGCGCCAAGCTTTTCAGTGACTGGCCCGCAATGAGTCCAAGAATGATCGGCATCTTTTTATAAACAGTTGAAATCATATTGGGATGCCAAGCTTCCAGACAACAATCTTCAAGTGCTCTGGCTGACGCGGAACGCGGACTTGATGTTCCTGTAAGAAAACTCATTTCACCGATAATCATGCCAGGGTCCAGGGTGGCAACCTGGATTTCCGTTCCGCTTGAATCGACAAAGATTCCGACTTTACCGCTTATGATTTCATAGATGGAGAGTCCGAAGTCGCCCTCTTTGATGATTAAGTCGCCACTTACATACTGTAATCGGACGACCGGTGGAATTTTTCCTTCAGTTTTCATAAAATGAACTACTTAATAGTTATATGATATAATATTGAGATTCTTGATTATCTAACCGAACTTACACCGAAATTTACATAAAATGGTCTTTATGTCAACATTAAATATGGTCTGACTCCACCACCTGATTTTAAAATTGACCAGTTTTTATCCTGCAAAAAGTTCTTTTAATCACAATCAAGTTTAAAAAGAAACACTCTATTTGATGTAATAATATAGCTTTTTGAAAATATAGCCGTTTCAAGTAGAATCAAATCTAAACTATGAAAAACTCGCGGATAAGGAATTGTAAAGAAAGAACCTGTCCTAATCCCCTCAACAGTTTCCTGGTCAGATTGATCACACTTGAGGCTTGCTGTTGATCCGGTTTGTTTCAAAGAGCTAAGATGACATAATTTAATTATTCATGAGGAAATTAAGGTCAGCATCTTTTTGGAGGTATATTCCCCCACGTCCGCCAGAGCATCTATGGGGGAAAACAACAGGGCGTTGTTCGAATAGAGGCAGGTGACCGAGGCCGGGAAATCATCATCAGCTTCGTAGAAAATATAACACAGTGCTATTTTGGGTAACGGATAAACCACAAAGGCATAATCCCCTTCAACAGACGCAGGGGCCTTCTGGCCCCAGAGCTGTTCCATGATCCGATTTCCAGCTTTTATAATGCTTTCTACATAAGGCACAAGAATTTGCTGGGTATGAGAGACAAAGGCCCCGGCATAAGGCATGCTGTTGGGAAAATCCTTGAAGGCCTTAAACGGTTCCAGAACGCTGGGTTCGGGTCGGGCGTGGAGAGCATACAGGGAGATTAGAATCCCGATTACTCCGGTCTGTGACACATCTCCAAGGAAAATACCGTCTGGTTGAATCTCACATTTTTCTCCAAATGCTTCAAACACAAAGCGAACCCCGCTCTGGTCGGCGGGTAGAGCCCGTGCCAGATCCTCTGGGAGTTTTCGGTAGAGTCTTTCAAGATTATCCTTAACAATCTTTGCGTAGTTATCGCTCATAATATTCTAGAACCTATCTCAAAAACAATCTAAGAGCCCATGGCGGTGTTGCGAAACGGTTCAAAATGCTCACATACTACGTGTATGCTCCGCTTTTTCACCGTTTCGCGCCTTGCCCTGAACACTAATCTTA
>JAZFVY010000224.1:0-3027 GCA_036447975.1 Desulfobacterales bacterium | reverse complement strand
GCGCCACATCCAAATGTATTGGAGGCTTGAGGACCCAGTTCTCAACCGCCATCAACATACGCTTCTCTCTGATCTCCCGTGAAGTCTTCAGGAACTTTAAAGAACAATTTGGAATTGACCTGAATTTTAGACCTTATGGATACCTTTTCCTTGCAACCCGTGAAAAGGAATGGTCTGTTCTTTTAGATACGTCTCGTTTGATGACCAGATTGAAAATCCCGCTCGAGTTGTTCACTCCACAGGAAGTGGCCCAACAATGGCCTTTTCTTGATGTCAAAGATCTTGTTGGTGGTTCATATACAAAAGACGATGGATTCTATGATCCTCATACGGTCCTGTGGGCCTATGTTAAAAAGGCCCGGCTGGGTGGTGCGGTATTCATAGAAGGTGCTAAAATAGGCGGTGTTTTGCGATCAGGCAAAAAGATTACCGGTGTAGAGACCACCAAAGGGCATAAAATTAAGACAGAATTCGTTGTGAATGCCGCCGGGCCTTGGGCTGGTCAGGTGGCTGCTCTGGCAGGGCTTGATTTGCCCATAGGGCCTCTCCGACGTCATTTATTCTTCACCGACACGTTTGAGGAAATACCGGATGTTTTTCCCATGGTCTTTGATCTTAATTCAGGATGGTATATGAAGCGGGAGGGAAAGGGCTTAATTCTGGGTGGTCCGTCCGGGGAAAGATCTTTCAGTAACGATGTTAATTTCGATGCTGAAGAATGGACTGCAATCGAGTCAATTAGGCGGGTGCCCGCCCTGGAGCGCTCCAGAATCGTCCGTGGTTGGGTAGGCCACTACGAATTAACACCCGATCACCATGCAGTCATCGGTGCGTTTCCGGAGTTGGAAAATTTTATTTGCGCAGCCGGTTTTTCAGGCCACGGCTTCCAGCATTCTCCAATTACCGGAATGCTTGTGACCGAGTTGATCACAGAGGGTCGATCTAAAACCGAAGATATTTACCCTTTAAGACCGACTCGCTTCAGGGAGGACAATTTAATCCATGAGCCTATTACGGCTTTTCGTGAATAGGAGATTTTTTATGATAAGTTTATCAGAAAAAGCTGCTCAGAATCTTGCAATCGTAAGAGAAAAGAAGCCGCTCATTCATAATATTACAAACTCTGTTGTAACGAATTACACTGCAAACGCCCTTCTTGCAATGGGAGCTTCTCCGATAATGGCTTATTCCCGAAATGAAGTTGAAGAAATGGTCTCTCTTGCAGAGGCGCTTGTTCTCAATATCGGCACATTAACGGAAGATAGTCTTGCTTCTATGATAAAAGCCGGAAAAAAAGCATCGGAACTCAAAACGCCGGTTATACTCGATCCAGTGGGATCAGGTGCAACAACATTCAGAACAAATTCCACCAGAAAAATTATCGAAGAGATCGATATCAGTGTTCTTAGGGGAAACCCATCTGAAATACTATCACTCAGTCATAATGGCTCAAAAACAAAAGGTGTTGATTCTATCCACTCAGTAGAAGATGCAACCCAAACTGGAAAGATTCTTGCAAAAAAATTAAAGACAACCTTTGCAATTTCAGGCGTAACGGACTTAATCACGGATGGTGAGCAGGTCATACGTGTAATGAACGGCCATCCATTAATGGGATATGTTACCGGAACCGGTTGCACCGCAACTGTTACAATCGCGGCATTTTTGGCTGTAGACGATGATTCCGTCAGTGCTGCTGCAACTGCGCTTGCTTTTTTTGGTCTGGCAGGAGAAGTTGCGGGAAAAAGAGCATCCGCACCAGGAAGTTTTATGATAGAAATACTAGATGCGCTTTATACAATAACCCCGGAAGAGCTTAAAGACGGGTGCAAGATTCAGGCAAGCGGGAAGGGTTAATATGATAAGTTTAGAAGATATTGGTGAATTTGGGTTTATAAAGAAAATCAGTCGCGGCTGTTTAATTCGCCCTCAAAATGTTATAAGGGCAATCGGCGATGATGCGGCCGTGTTTACGCAAGATTGCAATGAAGTCACTCTTGTAACAACCGATCTGCTCGTTGAACGGATCCATTTCCTCAGAAATAAAACTTCCGGTTTTAATCTGGGACACAAAGCATTGGCGGTAAACTTGAGTGATATTGCAGCCATGGGGGGAAATGCCAATGAAGCATTTGTCAGTCTGGCGATTCCTAAAAACTGTCACCTGGATTATCTTGAAGATTTATACACGGGAATGAAAAGCCTGGCTGCCAAGTTTAACGTTAATATTCTTGGGGGTGATACGACCCGTTCAGAAGCCGACCTGATTATCAGTATTTCAGTGATAGGCTCTATCCCTGAAAAAGAAATTTTATACAGAAATGTTGCAAAGCGCGGAGATGCGATTTATTCTACCGGTTTTCTTGGAAACAGCAGGGCCGGTCTACACTTAATAGTAAATGATATTGAAGCAGATTCAAAAGAATTGAAAGAATTATTAAATGCGCATAATCTTCCAATGCCGCATCTTCAGGAAGGCCGTTTTCTATCACGTCAGAAGGGTGTTCATGCAGCGATTGATGTCAGCGACGGGCTCAGTTCCGACATCGGACATATTGCAAATGAAAGTAATGTCGGCGTGCGTCTGTTTTATGAGAAAATACCTGTTTCAAAGAATCTTGAATATTTCTGCAAACGATTTCAGAAAAACCCTATTGAATATGCACTTGAAGGTGGTGAAGATTATATGCTATTGTGCACTATATCACCTGACAAAGCGGATAATATCGTCCAGGGTTATCTAAAAGAGTTTAACGAACCTCTTTATCACATTGGCGAAATAACCGATTCGAGCCGGATGGAACTGATCTACCCTAATGGAAAAATCAAAAGCCTTACACCTTCAGGATGGGATCACTTCAAAAAATGAGTAAAACGTATCAGAAAGTACTTACCATAGCCGGTTCGGATAGTGGAGGCGGCGCCGGTATTCAGGCGGATTTGAAAACTATTTCTGCAATCGGTTGCTATGGCATGTCTGTCATTACGGCGCTGACAGCTCAAAACACGAAAGGCGTTACCGGAATT
>JAZFVY010000223.1:0-4025 GCA_036447975.1 Desulfobacterales bacterium | reverse complement strand
GTTCCAGAGGGTTCAATTTGTGAACTGGAAACCCAGATATTATTAGCTGTTGTTTTAGACTTCATTGAAAAAGTTAAATTGGGTGCAGCAAAAAAAGACATAACAGAAATCGAATGAATGTTAAAAGCGTTGATAAAATCTTTAGAAAACAAACGCTTGAACCTTTGACCCCTGGAATCCTTGGACCCTCTTCTCCAACTAAATTGGAGAAGAACCTTTTATTTTAGTCTTCAATAATATCAATTTTAATTAGCAAAACCGATAGAGAGGAGATTAGAAATGACTGCCCTATTCGAAGAAACTACTATTAACGGTATGACGATGCGCAATAGAACGATAAGATCCGCCACTTGGGAAGGGATGTGCGATCAGGATGGCAGACCCACAGAAAAATTGATCGATTGGTATCGCGACTTAGCACAAGGCGGTATTGGATTGATTGTTTCGGGCTACACGTTTGTACGGCCGGAAGGGAAGGGGTTGTCCGGCAAAATGGGCATCCATACAGATGATTTTGCAGGCGTTTATGAGGATTTGACCCGTGCTGTCCACGACGCCGGCGGTAAGATTGCGGTTCAGTTGGTCCATGCTGGAGGCCAGACCAATGCCATTAACGCAGGTCGACAGCCCCTTGCCCCCTCGTCAGTTCAGGTTGACCAATTCCCAGAGATGCCGGCTGAACTTACAAAGAACGAAATCAGTGACATTATTACAGCATTTGGAGAGGGGGCGCGGCGAGCTAAAGCCTGGGGTTTAGATGCAGTGCAGCTGCATGGCGCCCACGGCTTTCTGATTAACCAGTTTCTTTCTCCACTTACAAACAGACGTACTGATGAATATGGCGGCAGTATTGAAAACCGCAGCCGATTTCTTTTTGAAGTGTACCAAAAAGTACGTGAGGTGGTTGGTGTCGATTATCCTGTATTTATCAAGCTGAATGCTTCGGATAATCTGCAAGGTGGCCTGGAAATCGATGATGCAGTTTACGTTTCCCAAAAACTTTCTGAGAATGGTATTGACGCCATAGAGGTGTCTGCTGGTACGCCGGCTTCCGGAGCAGAAAATCCTGCACGAGAGAAGATAAACAAGCCTGAAAAGGAGGCGTATAATCTGGAACTGGCCAAACGAATCAAAGAAGCGGTCAGTTGTCCTGTTATGGTGGTGGGAGGATTCCGATCCTTCGAGGTAGCTGAAAAAGCAGTCCGGGATGATGGTATGGATTATATCGCCATGGCCAGGCCACTAATTCGGGAACCAGGATTACCTAATCGTTGGCGACAGGGCGACCTCACTAAAGCCAAGTGTATTTCATGTAACAGCTGCTTTGGTCCCGGTATGGATGAAGGAGGTATTTATTGTGTGATTGAGAAAAAGGAAAGGGAAAAGGCAGAAAAAACTGAGAGTTCCTAATCCAGCACGGATTAGTGGATCGACGATAGAGTCGTCTTTTAAATGAGAGCAAAAATTGGTATAAATGAGGCGGTTAATTCACTATTAAATCTTTGACACCGAATATCGACTAAGAAGCACTATAGACATAACCTTTTGAAGCATCCACCCTAACCATTGTTCCGCTTATTAAAATTTCAGTAGCGTCAATAGCATTTGCTATTACAGGTATCTCCAGGGCCTTTCCTGCAATAACAGCTTTTGAATCCTCGCTATCCTCTTCTGTAATTATGGCTCCAGCGTGCTTTAATGCGGGCAATATTTCATCGGTTGTTTTAGGAATAACAAGAATATCCCCTGCGCTGAAATATTTCATTGAGTCATCGCTTTCATGTATTACACATAGGTTTCCGGTTGTGGATAAATTGTTTATTCCTATGCCTTTAACTAATACATCACCAACAATATAAACTTTCAGAGTATTGGTTGTACCTCTAACACCTACGGGTGTCCCCCCGGTAATTATAACAAGATCCCCGTTCTCAATTATTCCCGATTCAAATACCCTCTCAATTGCCTGGTCAAATATCTCATCTGTTGCGCCTTTGATTCCTGTAATAATCGGGATAATTCCCCATGCTATAGACAGCTGATTAAATACCCTTTCTGAAAAGGTGTTGGCTATGATTGGACATGCCGGCCTGTATTTTGATACCATTTTTGCCGTATGACCCGATTTTGAGACAGATATTATTGCTGACGCGCCTAAGGTATGAGCCGCTGAGCATGTTGCGTGGCTTATGGCGCTTGTAACATTCCTTGATACGTTTATATGAGTTTTCTGGAATCTTTCGATATAGTCTATATTCTTTTCCGCTTCTATGGCGATACTTGACATGGTTTTCAATGCGTCTATTGGGTATTTCCCTTTGGATGTCTCGCCTGAAAGCATTATGGCGCTTGTGCCATCATAGATCGCGTTTGCAACATCCATTATTTCAGCTCTTGTGGGTCTTGGATTCCTTATCATGGAATCAAGCATTTGGGTGGCTGTTATAACCGTTTTCCCTGTTAGATTACACTTCTTAATAATATCTTTCTGTATTCCCGGAAGTTCCTCAAAAGGAATCTCAACTCCCATATCTCCCCTTGCTACCATTATCCCGTCGCTCACGCTTATTATGTCGTCAATATTGGTTAGTCCTTCCCTGTTCTCTATTTTGGCGATGATCTCTATATGATCTCCATAATTCTTTTTAAAAGTTTTCTTTATATCCATAATACAACCGGCATTCCTTGCAAAGGAAGCGGCGATAAAATCAAATCCGTTTTCAATGGCGAATAAAATATCTTTTTTATCTTTTTCACTTATATAAGGCACATTAATGGCAACTTCAGGTATATTTACCCCTTTCCTGTCGCTTATAGTACCGCCGTTTATTACTTCACACTGTATCTGCGTATCATTTGTATTTAACACTTTTAGCGCGATAAGACCGTCATCAATTAAAATTGTATCTCCTTTGTTTACATCTCTTGGTAAGTTTTTATAAGTGACAGAAACTATTGTCTCATCACCTTCCAGGTCTTCGCTTGTGAGAGTAAATAATTGCCCTGCTTCAAGCTCAATTGTGCCTTTTTTAAACCTTTTTATTCGCACTTCAGGTCCCCTGGTATCTAAAAGCAATCCTACAGGGAGTTGCAACTCATTTCTAATCTCCTTAAATTTTTCAACGGTCTTTTTATGTTCCTCGTGTGTGCCGTGTGAAAAATTCAACCTCGCCACATTCATTCCATTTATGAAAAGCTGATTTAATATTTCCTTATCTTCGGTCGCTGGACCCAGTGTGCATATTATTTTTGTTTTTCTCATAAAATAACTCCTTTACACTCTACGCATCTTTTTAAGCCTCCTTCCCAATGGCCCATAATATTAGGCTGAGAATGGCCTTTTCTTCTCTATTAATAGACAAGTCGGATGTTATTATTACAGTATAAGTTCGAGTTTGAGTACAGCAAACGATGAATAAAGATAAAAAGGTGAAAAACCAATTTGAAAAAGTTAATCCACTATTCAAGCTTTGACACCGAAAACTCTGGTAACAGTGGATTAAGCTAAACTTTTAAGCTCCTACCGGACAAGACAATTCACAAGCACGGCAATATTTAATCACCAAATTGCGTTTCCCATTTTCTCCGATTTCTCCATCGGGGACTCTATTTTCCACGTCAGCATTTATCTGCTTACGGCAGTTTGGCCGACTATATTTTTCTTGAGGAAAAGCTTTCACTGGGCAGGCTTTTTGGCAAAATACCTCACAGGTTTCGCATGGAGTAAATCCTTCGAGTACTTCTGTCGTTTGGAAATCTCCCTCCAGCAGAATAGAACGAAACCTGATTCTTGGTCCCCACTCTGGATGTAATAACAGATTATTTTGACCTACGATACCAATGCCAGATAAAACAGCAGCGTCTTTCAGAAATAGCCCGCCCTTTTCCACATGATATGGCAGGGGTTGAGCGTCTAAACCGTATTCCTTTCGGAACCACTGTTTCAGCAACTCTGATATTTCCCTAAGACGTCTATTGCCCCAAGTTTCAACTAGTTCACTCCAGTCTAAACGAGGGTATTTTTC